>CAZOXC010000211.1:0-6035 GCA_964583205.1 uncultured Pirellulaceae bacterium
GAGCAGTGCGAGTCGGGTTGCCACTGCGCGAGTACTCGTAGCCCTTGTGCTCAGCAGGCGCTGACTGAACGTAAGTCGATGTCAGGTAGACAGGGGTGACGATCGCGCCCGTGGTTGGGTCAGGGCGGTTTCCGGCGTGAATAACTTTTGTAGATTGTTTCATCGATTCTCCATGTTTTCGTGGGGATTTCAGGCACCCGTAGCCATCTCGCCCGTGTTCAAACTGGCAAGTGTGCGGACAACGTCATATTTGGTAATGATTTCGTAATTTTCTGTACCCATTTCCACGAATACAGCCGGAGTATCACCTTGTAGCAACCCGGTAATCTCGTCGATCGAGGTCTCCTGGCTGACGATCGGAAACGAAGGCTCCATGATTTCCCGCACCGGAGTATTCTTCAAATCCTGCCCGTGCAGCACCATCGAAACAAGCTTGTCTTCGGTGACTGAGCCAGTCGGATGTCCGTTGTCGAACACTGGCATTTGCGAGATATCCTGTTTCTCCATTTTGCTCATCGCATCGAACGCCGAATCGTCAGGAGACAAGGATTGAAGTTGCTTGTTCGAGGACTTCGCTCGCACACACTCGCCAGCACTCAAGTGAATGGCGGGTTCCAGATAACGGTTGTCCCGCATCCATTCGTCATTGAAGACCTTGCTCAAGTACTGTCTTCCGGTGTCCGGAATCAGCACCACCATTAGATCATCTTCGCCAAGTTTCTCGGCATATTTCAAGCCACCCCAAAGTGCTGCGCCGGCAGACCCGCCGGAAAAAATTCCTTCTTGACGAGCCAACTGTCGGGCAACAATAAAACAGTCCTGGTCGGTGACTTGCAGACAATCATCCAGATATTCGAAATGCATTGTGGAAGGAAAAATGTCTTCGCCAATTCCTTCTACAACATAAGGCTCTGCTTTCCCAACAGTCTTGTGATGGAAAAATTCGTGGTACAGAGAACCGATCGGGTCCACGCCCAGAATTTTGATATCGGGATTCTGTTCCTTCAGGTACTTGCCAGTACCCGACAACGTTCCGCCGGTACCCATACCGGCTACGAAGTGAGTGACTTTGCCTTCGGTGCCTTCCCAGATTTCTGGACCAGTGGTCTGGTAATGCGTCACCGGATTGTCGGCATTGTCGTATTGATTCGGGTAGTACGAATTTGGAATCTCGTTAGCCAGTTTTTTTGCGATCGAGTAGTAAGAGCGAGGATCTTCAGGTTCAACTGCGGTGGGACAAACGATCACTTCCGCGCCCAGCGATTTGAGCAAGTTAATTTTTTCCTGCGACTGCTTGTCGGTAATCGTAAAAATGACCTTGTAGCCTCGCACAGCCGCCACCAGCGCCAGGCCCATGCCAGTGTTGCCACTGGTACCTTCGATGATGGTGCCGCCGGGTTTGATGTCGCCGCGTTTTTCCGCCTGATCGATCATATTGATCGCAATACGATCTTTCACGCTTCCGCCGGGATTAAAAAATTCGGCTTTCACGTAAATTTGAGGCTTCAAACCGCGAGCCATCCGGTTAAGTTTGATCAGCGGAGTCCGGCCAACGGTTTCTAAAATATTGTCGAATTTCATTGCTTCTTGAACCAAATATGCGACGATTGGGGCCAATCGGAATACAGCTCCCGCGGGCCTAAAGTCAGGCGAAAACGAACTCTCAGATTGTCATCGGCATTCCACACGTTTGCAATATTCAACCTCCATAACGGCCCGCACAATTTCACTTCAGGCGGAACTTGGCGTTGTTTCCGTGGTTCAATAAACAAACAAATCTCAAATTTTTTTCAGGTGTTAATATGAAAATCTCAAGAATTGCAACAGCTATCATTTGTATGGGCGTTTTGGCAATGCTGGCCAGCGACGCAATTGCCCAGGGTGGCGGACGCCGAGGCGGCGGTGGCCGAGGGTTCGGCGGCGGTGGCGTTGTTAACGCCGGCGGAAGTGTCATGAGCATGATGGGCAATGACAAACTCAAAGAAGAGCTGGAACTGGAAGACGAGCAAGTCACCAAAATCAAAGAATTCAATGACGACGCTCGAGCCATGCTGCAGGAAAAGATGCAGGAAATGCGTGACTCGGGCGACTTCAGCGCAATCCGTGAAGCCATTACTGAATTGCGTGAGGAACAAAATGAATCAGAGAAAGAATTTGCTTCTGAAGTCTTCAGCGAAAAACAGCTTGAACGATACAACCAACTGCGCGTTCAAAGCATGGGCGCCAATGCGTTGAACGATGCCACTTTCCGCGAGTCGATCGGAGTCTCCGAAGAGAAATGGGAAGTGATCGAAACCATGCAACAGGACTTCCAGGAAGAAATGCGTGAAGAGATGCAAACGTTGCGCGAATCAGGCGACATGGCTGCGGCTCGAGAAGTCTTGACAGAAATGCAGGAAGATCACCAAAAGAAAATCATGGATTCGCTCAGCGACGAGCAAAAGAAAGCCTGGGAAGACGCTAAAGGCGAAGACTTTGAATTCCCATCACGTCAACGTCGTCAACGCGAAGATTTCTAGAGTTAGATTTCTAAACGCGAAGACTTCTAAATCCAATGCGATCAAGCAAAGTCAGGCCAGCCATTCGGCTGGCCTTTTTTCGTACAGACTCTATTCGATCTGGATTACGTCTTGCTCGATCTGAACTACGTCCTACTCGATTTCAAACACACCTTCGATCTCGACCATCATTCCTAATGGCAACGAGTTCATTCCTACAGCGCTGCGTACTCCGACGCCAGCGTCTTCGCCCAGCAAGTCGCGAAACAGTTCACTGCAACCATTGATGACAGCGGGGTGCTGATCAAAGTCACTGGTGCACCAAACCATCCCAAACAACTTGATCACTCGCTTGACCCGATCCAGGTCGCCGAGATGAGACTGCAATGTTGCCACCAGTGCCAACCCGGTTTGGCGTGCCGCCTGATAGCCTGCCTGCTGGTCAAAGTCTTTGCCAACGCAGCCCGTGATCAACGACCCATCGGTTTTGAGCGGTCCATGACCGGATGTATAAACCAGATTTCCCACGGAATAGGCCGATTTGTAAACACCAACCGCCTTGGGCGCCGGTGGAAGTTCCAATCCAAGTTCTTCGATTCGTTTTACGATACTCATACAGTTGATTCCTCAGTTAGTGATTGAATAGCTGATTCGATTTCCGAGATCCCCACGACCGGTACCTGGCAGGCGTAGTCGACACAAACGTACATGGTCGGCTCACCGTCAACCGCAACCTTGCCTGCGGTCACCGAAGCCAGGTGTTCACTGCGGTGACCGGGCCCGTTTCGCAGGATCAAGTTGCTGCTGGGCCCTCCCACCTGTTGTTTTTGTAGTTGTCTGGCAAGGCGGTTCAAGTCTGCAGTCGGCTGGTCGGCCACCAATATCATTTGCGAATTGGGCAGCAGTGCCTGTTGAATTCCCAGCAGCATCTGGCCGGCAGCAGTCGGTGCTCGGCGGATCAAGTCGGCTGCGCTTTGCATTGTGCTCTCCGCCGTTTCAATCCAGTTCGTGTTGCCCGTAAGACGCCCCAGTCGCAAAAAGGCACAAGCCGCCATGGAATTTCCGCTGGGCACACTACTGTCCTGCAGGTCACGAGTGCGCACGATCAGCGACTCGTGATCATCGGCCGTGAAGAAAAATCCACCCGCCGAATCGTCTGCAAAGTGCTCGACGACAATCTTCGTCAGTTCAACCGCTTCGTCAATCCACTCTTCGTTCCAGTCAGCGTGGTATAGCGTAACCAACGAATCGATCAAGTAAACATAATCGTCCAGGTAGGCGTCCAGTTTGGCGCTGCCTTGTCGCCAGGTATGAAGCAAGCGCCCGTTGGCTTGCCGCATTTCGTCCAGGATAAACCGAGCCGCTCGTTGTGCGGCGTTTAAGAATCGTTCCTCGTCCAACATGATGGCCGCGTTGGCAAAGGCGTTGATTGCCAGCGCGTTCCAGCTAACCAGTACCTTGTCATCTTTGCCGGGACGAATTCGCTTGTTGCGCTCGACCAACAAAATTTCCCTGGCTTTTCGCATGTCATCGCGCAACTGCGTTTTCTCAATGCCAGCTCGATTGGCATACTCGTCATACTTTTCCCGCACGTTGAGAATACTTTTGCCTTCGAAATTACCGGATTCGCTGACTCCGTAGAGGTCGCAAAAATGTTGAGCCGCAGCGCCGATTTCGAGTTCCAGCAACTCGATGACCTCGGACTTGTCCCAGACATAGAATTTACCTTCCACGCCTTCGCTATCGGCATCCTCGGTGCTGTGGATCCCGCCCGCCGCGTCCGTCATGTCGTTGATCAAGTAGTCCAGTGTCCACAGGGCAGTGCGTTTGTAAAACGGACTGCCGGTCGCCAGGTGCGCTTCCAGGTAAACGTTCGCCAGCAAGGCATTGTCGTAGAGCATCTTCTCAAAATGCGGCACCAGCCATTGGGAGTCCACGCTGTAACGTGCAAAACCTCCGGCCAGGTGATCGAAGATCCCTCCGTACGCCATCTTGTCCAGCGTCGTGGTAACCATCTGTCGAATCTCAGACTGACCGGCAGCATTGTCCCTGGTCGATCCACCCCTCGCATCGGGTACGATCAATCGAGTCAACAAACTCAAATCCATTGGATGTGGAAACTTCGGCGCCGAACCGAAGCCACCATGATTCTTGTCAAAACTGCGCCACATACTGGCAACGGCATCTTCGATCGTTTCGATTTTGATAATCGAGTCACCGGTGTCATCGATTCGTGAAGTCTTCTGCAGGAACTCGACAACCTGCTCCGCCTGCTGCTCGATCGATTCACGCTTGTTGCGGTAGGCATCCAGCACGCTCTCCAAAACCTGCTGGAAACCCGGCATGCCGCGACTGGGGATCGGCGGCCAATAGGTTCCGCCGAAAAAGAACTTTTGTCCGGGAGTCAAAAACGCGCTGAGCGGCCAACCACCATGACCACTCATGGCCATCACGGCCTGCATATAAATATGGTCGAGATCCGGTCGTTCTTCGCGATCGACTTTGATACTGACGAAATTTTCATTGAGAAACCCGGCAATCTCCTGGTTTTCGAAACTTTCATGTTCCATCACATGGCACCAGTGGCAGGCCGAGTATCCGATGGAAAGAAAAATCGGCTTGTCTTCTGCCGCGGAAATCTCCAGCGCTTGACTGTCCCAGGGCTGCCAGTGCACTGGATTGTTTTGGTGCTGCAACAAGTACGGGCTGGATTCGCCACTCAATCGATTGGCCATGATGGGCTACTTATTTTCTTTTCAGGAAGTGCGTTATTTAAAAGAATGCTCTTTGTCCGGAAATGTTCCCGAGCGGACTTCCTCGCACCACGAACTCACGGCATTGGTAATCGACTCGCCCACAGATGCAAACTGCCGCACGAAACTGGGAACGTAGCCCGTCGTCAGGCCGATCAAGTCATGAACGACCAGTACTTGTCCATCGCAACCGGGACCAGCCCCGATTCCGACCGTGGGAATCGCCAGTTCCTTGGTAATATTTTCGGCAATCGATGTTGGAATGCATTCCAGAACAATGCTGAAAGCGCCGGCATCCTGCGCGGCCTTGGCATCTTTAAGCAATTCATTCTGGTCGCGATGGATCCGATAACCGCCCATCGTATGTACATTTTGTGGTCGCAGTCCCACATGAGCCATCACCGGAATCCCGGCCGAGACCAGGGCTTTGATCACGGGCGCCTGTTCCAGTCCGCCTTCCAGCTTAACCGCCTGGCATTTGGTTTCCTTGAGAATTCGACCGGCCAACTCGATCGTTTTGTGAACGCCCAGATGAAATGTGGGGAAGGGCAGGTCCACAATCACCAGTGACCGTTCAGCGGCGCGGCCCACCATCTCGGCGTGATAGATCATTTCGTCAAGTGTTACCGGCAGGGTCGTCGAGTGTCCCTGGATCACCATCGCCAGGCTGTCGCCAACCAGGATGGCATCCACACCAGACTGATCAAGCAATCTGGCGGTCGGAAAATCATAAGCAGTTAAGACGCAGATTTTATTCTGTTGTTCCTTAAGCTCGATGAACCTG
>CAZOXC010000212.1:0-6033 GCA_964583205.1 uncultured Pirellulaceae bacterium
CTGTATCATGGCGGCGGGCACCGCACCCAACGGTGCCAATCTGCAACCCTGGCATTTCTCGGTCATCAAAGATGCGGAGATCAAGCGTAAGATCAGGGTCGAGGCCGAAAAAGAAGAGCAGGAGTTTTACAGCGGCCGAGCGCCTCAGGCCTGGTTGGACGCTCTTGAGCATCTGGGAACCGACCACAACAAACCGTTTCTGGAGACGGCACCCTGTTTGATTGCGATTTTCATGCAGACCCACTTGGAAAAGGATGATGGGTCGAAGATCAAGCATTACTATGCCAACGAGTCTGTGGGGATCGCCACCGGATTCTTGATCAACGCGTTGCATCATTGTGGTCTGGCAACTTTAACGCATACGCCCAGTCCGATGAATTTTCTAAACGAGATTCTGGAACGACCGAAATACGAACGAGCGTTTCTGATTTTGGTCGTGGGGTTTCCCGAGGACGGTGCCGAAGTGCCTCGGATCGAAAAGAAGCCTTTTGAACACATCGCCACAGTCCATTGAGATTGTGGCCTCGGTGATTCTTTAACCAATTGCTTTTTTATCATTCGTCCACTCGCTTGAGTGGTTTTGCAGGGCAATGCTAGCGTGCGGATTCGCGTTAAACGCAGGCGATCAGTTAAGCCTTGGCAAAAAAAGATATTTCAGAGCAGTTGGCTCCCCGATTTGATCGATGTTTATAGAGACCAAACGTTTCGCTGTGCGCGCGAAGTGGCCGAAATAACATGGATGTTTTGATTAGAATGATGCAGTCATACTCGCTGTTCGAACTGAGATCAGGGTGCAAAGCGCTCACCACTGCGCTGATTTTTGCCTTGATCCTGGCCTGCGGGCCCGCAACCGCACTGCTAGGACAAGCTGCTGGTTCGGTGCAGCAGCAATCCAATAGCCAACGCGGCAACGAACTCTCGGACCACGAGCAGTTCAATTTGGCTGCCGCCCATTATTCTCGAGGCGCTTGGGGCATGGCGCTTCGTGAATTTGACAAACTCATAACGGACTCGCCCAATTCTGCTCTGGCTTCGGAAGCAGTGTTTTACTCTGGCGAGTCGCTGGTGGAACTCAAGCGGTTTGCAGAAGCAATCGAACATTTTCAGCGATTCCGCACCGCCAATCCTGATTCTGAATTGATTGCACGTTGCGAATATCGAATTGCCGAGTGCCGATTCCTTTTGGGGCAACCTGATCAAGCGCTACGAGAGCTGAGAAATTTTGTTATCGCTCATCCGGAAAGTGAGTTCAATGAATTTGCCTTGCCACTGTTGGGCCAGCTTCGCATCAACAGAAATGAGCCTCAATTAGCTCAACGTATATACGAGAAACAATTAAGCGATTATCCAGAATCGAAGCTGGTCAATGATTCGAAGTTGGGACTGGCTCAATCGCTGCAAATGCAAGGGCAGTTGAGCGAAGCGGGCCAGTTGTTTCGCGAACTGGCTGACAATGAGAGCTTTGGAAAACGGGACAAGGCACTGCTGGAGCTGGGCCGAATCAGTTTCAAGCAAGGGCACCATGACGATGCTCAAGAATGGCTGGGCCATTTGTTGCAAGAGTTCCCCTCGTCGCCACAATCATTCGAATGTCGTTTACTGCTGTCCCGTCTGTTATCGATCGAAGAAGAATTTGAGCAAGCCGCGTCAGTGATCAGCGAATTGGAATCTGGTGAAGTGGATTCCGACATCGAAATCGCCGTCCAAATCGAACAAGCTCGAATCGGTTTGGCACAAAATCGCATCGATCAAACTGTCAAGATTCTCGATGGATTGTTGAAAGACGATCTTTCCGAGTTCTGGTTGGATCAGGTTCTCAGCTTGAGATCAGAGGTGGCTCGGCAAAACAACGATTGGCCAACTATCCAGCGAATGGAGCCTTTGATGCAGGGTCGACTTGGACCGGGCTCCAAAAACTATGCCAATATCACTTTCAATGCTGGAATGGCAAACTATCGTCTGGCCAATTATCGCCGAGCAGTTGTGCAGTTCGAAAATTGTCTGGCGACTATTCCAGATACGCAATTCGAACGACAGAACGAAGTCAAGTACTGGATGGCCATTGCTCAGCTTGCAGACGGCAATAACACCCAGGCATTGCAGTTGCTGAATTCTCTGGACTCGTTTGAGCAGAACAGTGAACTGGAAGCGGCAATTGCCTACGCTACGGCATCGGTCCATTTGAAAATGGAAGGTTATCTTCCTGCCATTCCTCATTTGATCCGCTACCTGAACTTGTCGCCATCCAGCGCCGACGAATTGACGGCTCGTAAAAATCTGGTGATCGCCTATCTACGATCTGATTCGTTGCAAGCCGCCAGTGCGAGTTTAGATTCGTGTTGGCAGCGGCTCAGCCATTTTGCAGATAGAGAATCAATCGCGAACCAACTGGCGTGGTCCGCACAAAAGTCAGGACTCGATAAAATCGCGGCCAAGTGGTTCGCTGTTTTGAAAGACAGCCACGATGAGGAAATTCGCGGTAACGCGATTGCTGGTTTGACGCTGATCACCAGTCAATCCAGCGACTCAGTCAATGATTCTGCCAACGTTGATGAATTGGTCGAGCAGATTGGTCGAGGCAATCAGGAAACCATGAAAGCCGGATTGTTGTTGGCCAGAAAGATTTCCTAAAACGGTCGTCAAGATCAAGTACTTCAGATTCTGGACGCTATCGACCAACAATGGCAGCAAGGCAATTTGAAATCGACCGAGTTAATCGTACCGATGGTGCTCCATCGTGTTGAAATTCTCGAATCCCAGAGCGAACCGGAAGTTTTGAATCAGCGCATTGAGATTCTGGTGCGACTGGTCCAGCAATTTGAAGAGTTTCCCCATCAGGATCAGGTAATTTATCGACTCGCATGGGCGCGTTTGCAAGCCAATCAATTGAGCCAGGCAAAACAGCACTTTACGAAGCTGGTTGAGACCTTCACCGACTCTACGCTACGACCGGACTCGATCTACCGCCTGGCCAAAATCAATTTGGAGCAGGGCAAACAAGCCGAGGCCGAAGCCTGGTTAAATAAACTGGTTGAATCTACCGGTCCGGATCAAAGTGGAAGTCGCGAGGCGCTGGCGTTCGGCCAGTTTCAATTGGGAAAAATGGCGGTAAGGCGCAGCGATTGGCAGCAGGTCAACGAAAAGATGAACGTGATTGTCGAGGAGTTTCCCGAATCACGGATCGTCGATCAGGCAAAGTACTGGTTGGCGGAATCAGCGTTTCAAACCGAGGACTTGGAGGCCGCGTCCGAGCTGTTTCAAGAACTGGTTAACTCGTCCCAGCCACGTAGTCGCCGATTCAAATCCTTGTTGCGGATCGGTCAAATCAAGGCTGAGCAATCCCGTTGGAATCTGGTCGCCGTCGTCTATCAGCGTGGGGTCGACGAGTTCGTCGATCACCCAGACATGTTTCAGTTGCATTTCCTGATGGGCCGCCGCGAAATGGCTCGTGGAAAATTCAATGATGCTCGAGAACATTTTTTACAAGTCGCTAACTTGAAAGACAAAGCCGGTGAATTGGCGGCCCAGTCCCAATGGCTGATTGGTGAAACGTATTTTCATCAGGAGAATTATCAGCAGGCGATCACAGAATATTACCTCGTGGAAAGTCGCTTCCCGGTTTCCGAATGGCATGCTGCCGCACTGTTGCAGGCGGGTAAGTGCTACGAAAAACTTGGTGAAACGACCCCCGCTTCCAAGCTTTATCGATACGTCATTCAACAGGAGCCCGGATCTGGTTATGCGGAGCAAGCCGCAAAGCGACTGGATCAGTTTCAGAAGAATGCAGTTCCCGCAAGTTTTTCCGAGAAACGAAAGCAATGAATTACCGTTGTTTGAAAAAGTCGATCGTCGTCGCAGCTTGTGCGGTCGCGGCAGTGTTATTCGTAAACGCCGCCATTATCCCAGCCAATGCGCAAGACTCGGGTTCGCCTGCACTGCCACAGGTTCCTTCCCATCTGGATACGGGACCAACTGAAAGCTCAATCGAAATCGAGGCCAGCGAACCTGCCAGAGTTTCCGATTCGCAAGACAGCTCGCAGAACATCGTGGCCTCCAGGCGCTTGTTTGAAATCGTCAAAAATGGTGGCCCGTTGATGATTCCAATTGGTCTGTGTTCCTTTCTTCTGTTGATTTTCGTTTTCGCGCGAGCGATTGCTCTCAGGAAGGGACGGATTATTCCGGGTCCCTTTGTGCGCCGGTTTATCGAGCAACTCAAAGAGCGTGAGCTTACGAAACCCAAGGCAATCGAACTTTGCGAAGCCAACGGTTCGATGGCAGCCGAGATCTTTCGCGCTGGTGCTGCCAAGTGGGGTCGGCCAGCCGTCGAGATCGAACAATCTGTGATGGATGCTGGTGAACGAGTCACCAATGAAATGCGCAAATACTTGCGCCTGATCAACGGTATCGCCACCGTGTGTCCACTACTGGGCTTGCTGGGCACCGTGATTGGAATGATTCATGCTTTTGATGCGATTGGCACGGCAACTTCTGCAGTCAGTGACCCGAAGTTGTTGATTGCGACCGGGATTAGTCAGGCGTTGCTGACGACAGCCGCCGGAATGACAGTGGCGATTCCGGCAATCATTGCTTACTTGTTTTTCGTAAGTCGAGTCGACAAACGGGTAATGGAACTTGATGCTCTGGGGCAGCAAGTCGTGGACTATATCAGCGCCGAAGCCATTCAGGAGTCGGGCCGAAAGACAACTTCACGCAGCAAAAAATCAGCCGCATAAGCCTGGGGGGTCAAAATGGTTTTGAAACGCACAAAAGACGATCCGCCGGGCGTCAACCTGACACCGATGATCGACATTGTATTTTTGTTGATCATCTTCTTTATGGTTGGTACTCGATTTAGTGAATTGAATGAGTCCGAGCGTGATATCAGTCTCCAGGTTCCTGAAGTCACTGACCCGGGCACACTGACTGCTGCCCCGACTAAACGCGTGATAAACGTTTACGAAAATGGCCAGCTTACGCTGGATGATCAGGTGGTTACGCTGGACGAATTGCGCGGCGAATTGATTGCTGCCCAACAGGAATACCGGCAACTGGGAGTGATCGTTCGAGGCGAGCACTCGGCGCTGTATCAGAAAGTCGCAGACGTGCTGGCCGCCTGTCGTGAAGCAAAGATATCGGATTTGGGAATCTCTGTTCGCGTTGCGCGCAAGGAGTAGCCCGCATGTCGAACTGGTTTCAAAGTATCTGGCAGTCGGTCGTTGACTACAGTTACGCCAATCCATTCAGCGTAGTGTTGCTTGGCGGGATCGCGTTTCTGCTGGTTACGCTTTTTATCGTCATGCGCACTCGAGTCGGTCAGACGCGACCGATCTGGACCTGTGCCGTGCTGTCGATCTTCGCTCATATCTTGTTGTTTGGCTATGCTTACGGCACTCAATTGAGCATGCGTTCCGAGACCAGTGGCGATGACCTGGTAAAATTCCGCTTGATCGAGCTGAAGCAATCTTCCCACGATGGTGAAGAAGTGTTTGCCACTGATGACTAAGTTTTGCGATATTCACTTTTGTAATCTCCGCGTGAGTCCGATGTTGAGGAACCGTCTGCTTTCATTCGGGAACTGCCAGCTGCCGATCTGGAGGAAACTGCCGCGCCCAGTTTCCAGTTTCCTTTGGGGAACTTTATGGACTCACCAACCACAGGTGCCATCGAATCCACAATCATTCCCGAGTTTCAGAATCAGGATATCACCGAGATCGAATTGCCTCAAAATGTCGAAAGCAATTCTTTTGACCAGGCGCTGGTCAATTCTCAGCCACTGGATCCGGTTCCAATGCAGCAAGCCGTTTCGGAAACGCAGCCCGAAATTCCCAGTGAGTTTCATGGCGACGTAACAATCGCCCAGGCGGACGAAGTGCCTGATCTGGGGCAAGCACAAATGGCCCAACCGGAGCTTGACGAACCCGTTCAAGAATTGCCAACTCCGGAATTGGCCTCAGGAGAACTGGCTGACGATGCTTTGCAAAACTTGGCAAATGCGGCACCGGAGACCAGTCAGGATTCCGAACCACCGGACTC
>CAZOXC010000213.1:0-6029 GCA_964583205.1 uncultured Pirellulaceae bacterium
GTTTTAATTTGTCTTCGAATTCTGACATTATTTTTTGTCGTCATCCGGTTTGTCAAAGAATTGGGCCAAATCGGAAAATGAACGCATGGGCGCTTTCCCGTCCTTCATGTCTTCAGTAATCGGGACTGGCGGTGGTTTCGGTTTGGAAGGCCGCCGCGGCTGCCGTTTCTTGCCCTTGAATTTCCCATCGCTGCGACCCGAGTCGAAACGCTTTTTCCGCCTGCCGGTTTCCACTCCTGCAGGTGGAATTGCTGTTAGCTTGACCTGTTTTTGAGCTTTGTCAATCTCAACGATCCAGACTGTCAGTATGTCGCCGATACTGTAAGCCATGTGCAGGTCATGAATGAACTTTTTGGATAGCTGACTAATGTGAATCAAGCTACTACTGCCAAGTCCAATGTCGACGAACACGCCAAAGTCTACCACGTTGACGACTTGGCCTCGCAGTTCCTTTTTCACTTCCAGGTCATCTACCGTGAGAATACTGCGGCGCTGAATTGGTTTGGGGAATTCATGACGAGGGTCACGACTGGGTCGCATCAAGCAGCGAATCAAGTATTCAATCTGGTGCTTGCCAACTCCCAGTTCCTCGGCGGTCTTGGTCGTGTCCAGGTTGCGAATTTTGTTGCGAATCTGAAACCATTTGGCTTCGCTTGCGCCTGATTCCGATTCGGGCGGTGCTTGAGACTTTTGACTGAATTCTCTGGCGGCCGTTACCAGTTGTTCCGGACTGGCGCCAACTTTCTCCAGCAGCTTTTCGGTGATCGCATAACTCTCCGGATGAATGGGAGTCGCATCGAGAGCGATTTCACCATCGAAGATTTTTAAGAATCCGGCACACTGTTCAAAAGTCTTTTCGCCGATCCCTTGCACGTCTTTAAGTTGTTGCCGGTTTTTGAAGGGGCCGTTGGTATCGCGGTGCTCCACGATTCGCCGAGCTGTCATCTGATTCAGGCCGGCGACAAACCGCAGCAATGCCGAGCTGGCTGTATTCAAATCGACACCCACAAAGTTCACGCTTGATTCCACCTCGCTGTCCAGGGAATCCTGCAAGTGACTGGCACGGATGTCGTGCTGATACATCCCCACGCCAATGTTGGAAGGGCTGACTTTGATCAATTCGCTCAAGGGATCCAACATCCGGCGAGCAATTGAAATCGCGCTGCGAATAATGGGCTCGTGATCAGGAAGTTCTTCGCGAGCCGATTCGCCGGTCGAGTAGGCGCTGGCTCCGGCCTGATTCACGATCAGGTATTCAGTGTTCTGCTCTTTTAAATCGCCAGCCAGCAAATCGGAAATGAATTGTTCCGCCGCCCGACACCCGGCGCCATTGCCAATGCCGATCAAGCTGACCTGGTGCTCTTTAATCAACCGGATCAACAACTGTTTGCCTTCTTCCAGTCGCTCCGCCTTGCCCACCATGAAGAATTTGCCGGACTCCAGTGGTTTGCCCGTTCCATCCACGACGGCGACTTTGCAACCATTTCGAAAACCGGGATCAACCGCCAGAATCGTCTGGCTTGTTACCGGGCGCTGCAATAATAACTGTCTTAAATTTCGAGTGAACACTCGAGTCGCATGTTGTTCGGCTCGCTCGGTCAGGTCTCGACGAACTTCACGTTCGACTGCGGGAATGATCGACGAAGTCAACGCTTCGGTAGCAGCTTTCTTGAGAATCTCGTTGAACGGTCGATCATCACTGACCAGACAATTGGAGACGATCTGCTGATGGTCAATTCCATCGGCCGTAACCGAGACCTCAAGCTTCTCTGCCTTCTCGCCGCGATTGATTCCAAGTATGCGGTGAGGAGGAATCTTTTTGATCGGTTCGTTGAAATTGTCGAATTCAGCGAAGGGATTGTCGCTGACTTTCTTTTTCTTTCTTTTCTTCTTCTTTTTAGGCTTGGCCGGCGCACTAGCTTCGCCGCTGGAGTCAGCAGCAGCGCCTTCAGCACTTGCGACAGCACCGTTGGCATCAGACGCGGGTTGATCAGCCTGGTTGTCTTTTGCAAGTGCGGCTTCGGTCGGCTGAACAACACTCTCGCTTTTCGAGCTATCCGTTGTGTCAGTGGAATCTCCGGCAACGTTGTCGTCTGCGGCTTTATCGATCGCCACCTTGTCATCGGCGACAGGTTGTTCAGCAACTTTTTCGCCAGTGGCTGAATCGACCGGATTCGTTACAGCGTTGTCGGCGGAGCTAGTCGGAACCTGTTCGCTGCCATCGACCGGTTGAGAAACTGGCGAATCGGTTTCGCTGGGAGGGCTCGAATCGGCCGGAGTATTTTCCGTTTTATTGTCTGCGGTTTTATCAGAGTGTTTTGAGTCGGCTTGAGAATCAACGCTTGATTGAATCAACCGCACAGACACTTTGCCGGATTTGTTAAACAGTTTTCTTAGTTCGTGCCGAGCATGAACGTTCATTGAAAACGATTCAACCAACAGGTGATGAACGCCTTCGTTGACTTGACCGATATTCTCCAGGCCCTTTTCGACTCGGATAAATTGTTCGGATCGAGCCGGAAGTTCTTCCAGTGCGATTGCGCCTTCAAGTAGATCGCGGGCCAGTGGTTCCAGGCCCTGTTGTCGAGCTTGATTGGCGAGCGACTGAGTCCGCGCCTTGAACGGGATGTAGATGTCTTCCAGAGCGCGAGATGATTTTACTCTTTCGATCTTCGCCTTTATCTCTTCGGTCAGCCCGTTCTGGCTGTCGATCGACTTGCGAATGATCTCTTTGCGCTCGGCAAGCGCGCGGGCGCTGGCGACCGATTCACGAATCTGCCTTAACTGAGATTCGTAGAGTCCGCCCGTAGCATCTCTTCGATACCGGGCAATGAAGGGGATGGAGTTCTCTTCATCCAGAAGTTGGACTGCAGAAGAAACTTGACTTTCGGCCAGCTTTAAAGACTGAGCGACGACCCCAAGATCGATGTTGGGCTTGTTATCCATTAATTCGCAATTTGGACATTTGATGTCGCTCTGTAAATTTTTTGCAACAGTTGAATCACTGAAATTTAATGGATTATTGCCCGGATTGTCAAGGAATTCGAAGTTATACAACTTCAATAACCGCTCCAACCCGATTTACCGCAGCCATCTACAAAATAATTGCTGCCTGGCCAATTTTCGGAGAATCCAGCTCCCATTAGTGTCGCACAATTTCAGGTCCATTCTAACCAGCCGCAATATGATTCCTTCCTCGAACAAATCTGACTCGAAGAGCAAGCGTAAATTGGTCGCTGACTCTCTGACTATGGGCGTTGTTTTCGCAGTGTTACTCACTGGAATCCAACGTATCGTAGGCTTTGTACGAAGTATTCTGTTTTGCCGTGTATTGCCCGAAGAAGAGCTGGGTACCTGGTCGCTTACCTGGAGTTTTTTGATGCTCCTGGCGCCCTTGGCGGTGCTTGGCCTGCCGGGCACATTCGGAAGATATGTCGAATATTTTCGTCAACGTGGCCAACTGCGAGTCTTTCTGGCTCGTATTGCCCTGGTCAGTGTTATCCTGACAATCGCTTTGGTGGCGTTACTGGCCGCTCTGGCCCCCTCATTTGCCGAGCTTCTGTTCAGAGATGCTTCCAAGATTCAGTTGGTCTACGCAATCGCGTTTGCGCTGTTTTTTGTCGGTGTGCTGAATTTTTCTTCCAGTCTGGTCGAAGCGCTTCGCCAAGTCCGCCTGGTCACCATCATGCGATTCATTTCCGGGATTGCCTTTGCAGTGGCGGCTTTGACTCTGCTGATTTTCTGGAATACCGATGCCAGTGCAGTCACCATCGGGTTCGGCATCAGTTGTCTGATCGGTACGATTCCGGCGGTCTGGTTCCTGCTGCGTCATTGGGATAACCTCGATGAATGCTCGGCCGAGACCGGGCAGAGATCGATGTGGTCCAAGATCGCGCCGTTCGCAGTTTGGTTGTGGCTTACCAACCTCGCTACCAATCTCTACGAAATCTCTGATCGGTATATGCTGCTGCAGTATCTGCCGGTTTCGCCCAACGAGGCACAGGCCGCCATTGGTCAGTATCATAGCGCTCGAGTCGTTCCATTGCTGATGGTTTCACTGGCCACCGTGCTGGGCGGTATCCTGTTGCCTTACATGGCCAATGCCTGGGAAAACAAACGCTACAAAGATGCCAAGGCCCAGTTGAGTTGGTCGATCAAGTTGCTGGGAGTAGGCTTCTCACTTTGTGGAGTGATTATCCTGTTTGCCTCGCCACTATTGTTCGATGTGATTTTGCAAGGACGTTATAACGCCGGGCTGGCGATTCTGCCCATGACATTGACTTACTGCATCTGGTACAGCCTGGTGTTGATCGGCCAGGACTACCTGTGGTGTAACAACCGAGGGCGTTTGCTGTTCGCGGCTTACATTGGCGGACTGCTGTTCAATATTGTGCTGAACCTTGTTTTGATTCCCAGTTTTGGTCTGGATGGAGCTGTCTGGGCGACCGCGGTTTCCAATATCGTCTGCCTGGCTCTGCTGTTGTTTTTCAATCAGCGTCTGGGTTTTCACAATGACCGGGGGATCTACATTGCCGTACTGGCTCCATTGGCGTTGCTGTTGCCAATGAGCTTGGCCTTGATAATCCTGATCAATCTTGCCTGGTTCGGTTACCGCCGTGGCTGGATATTTACGGCTGATGAGACCAAGCAACTTAATGAGTTCTTGGCCAAGTTGTCCAATCGATTACCGGCTATACTGAAATCGCGTACAAAGCAGTCTGCAACCTGATTTGTAGCTTGGACAGGTAACGTTTTTTTGGATTCGCCATGTCGCGTTTTCGCTCAAAAGTTCTGCGCAAAATAAGCGCTGTTGTTGCTTGCGCTCTGGCTGTGGTGTTTTGCGCCTGCACCTTTGCTGCGGCGCAAGAACGTCGTTTGCGTTGCGAGTCACTGGCAATCGATGCGTCCGGAAAGTTCTTACTGGTTGCCAATCGCGATGCCGGCACGATCGGTGTGATTGATTTGGCAAGTAAGCGGGCCACTGGCGAGCATGCCTCGTTCCATTTTGAACTGGCGCTGGCAGGTGAACCTTGTTTTATCCGCCGACTGGGAGATTCTGACCGGTTCCTGGTCTGTGACTATTCAGCTCACGAATTGATTGCCGTTGCAATCAATGATTCAGGCCAGTTGACGGTGGCCGAACGAATTTCTGTGGGCGGGTATCCAGGTCAATTGTCGTTGAGTCCGGGCCACGATCGTTGTGCCGTGTCCTGCTTATGGTCGCGCCGAATGAGTGTTTGTGAGATTCAGTCGGGCCGCTTGAGCGCCGGGCAACCAATTGATCTGGATTTCGCGCCGGGGCCGTCAATTTGGCTGGACGACCAGTTCGTACTGGTGGCAGATGCCTTTGGGAGTCAAGCGGCATTGATCGACTGTGACTCTGCAACGACGGTCCACTCGTGGAACCGCTCGGGTCAAAGGATTGCCGGTATGGCAATGGAAGAAGATCAAGTTCTCGTTTCGACCATCAAGTTGAACCCGCTGGCGCACACGGTCAACAGTGACGTTCACTGGGGAACATTGATCAGCAATGAATTGCACGCGCTGGACAAGAGTAACCTGTTGAGTCGAGGGCTGAAACTGAAACTTGCACGAGTCGCCGATCCACTGGGAGGACCCGGCGAGGGCAAGGGCGATCCGGCCTCGGTCGCAATCACAGACAACGGTTTGAGGTTGGTCTTGCTGCAGGGTGTCGGTCAACTGGCGATTGGAGATCGCGAAAACAGCGGGTTCAGCTACCTGAATGTCGGCGCCAAACCTACCGACATGGTCGTTCACGAAAAACAGGTTTACGTTTGTAACTCGTTGGATGATTCGATCTGCTGCATCGACCTGGAAACTGAACAACTCATCGAAACACTTGAACTCAACCCGGAACTTGAGGATGAAAACCAGTTGCGGCAAGGAGAGCGTTTGTTTTTCGATTCCAGATTGGCGCTGGACGGATGGATGAGTTGTCATTCCTGCCACGTCAACGGTCATACCAATGGAATGCTTAACGACAACAAGAGTGATCAGTCGTTTGGAGC
>CAZOXC010000214.1:0-6026 GCA_964583205.1 uncultured Pirellulaceae bacterium
AAGTTTAACAGTCCGTTACAAACCAACGAGTACATTTTTCAAAGCAAAACCGCGGCAAACCGCAACTCCAATTGCCACAACGATTTAGCAACTTTTGCCCGTTTTGGCTTCTTTTTTGGCACGGCGAATGCAATTTCAATTGACTGTCTCGCCCGTGATTGCATGACGCAACGGCCGAAGAGCCGCAACACAACATGAAGTTTTGCATCACAACTTAAGGAGTTCGAAGAATGTTTACCTCATCACTATTTTTAATCGCCGGCGCATTGGTTGTCACCATCGTTTCAATGAGCGCATATCGTCCGTTGAAGAGCGACCCGTTCTATCGAGTTCACCTTTAATCGAGTGCCGGCTAAAACCGCCGTCAGCCCGAACACTTAATTAACAGGTCGTCAAAGTCGGTCTTGAGTGAAGAATTCTCCCAGCCCGGGGGAATGGCTTTGATGTACTCAAGAAGCTGACGGGCTTCCTGTTTGTTCCCGGACCTTAACAGCAGTTCAGCGACATGGAATTTAGCCTCATACCAACTCGCCGAGTTCTTTTTCGTTCGATTCGCAATTACGCGCCAACGATCAAGTCCCTTTTGCCAATCGCTGTCCTGCGAGCTGCGGGAAAGCATCCGGGCGAATTCCAGTTGCACCAGAGCCTCTCGCGGCTGCGACTGGGACAGTTTTTCCAATTCCGCTATCGCCTGCTGGCGATCGCCAGCGGTCTCGAGTGCCAGGGCTTTGGCCATCGACCATCGCACCTTTTGTTTATCATCAAGTCGATCAAACTGTTTTGCCAGTGATTCGTTCACAAGTATTTGAACGTCGGCAAGCTGCGATTTCGCTTTGTCATCTCGATAAAATTTCGAGATACCATTCAAACCGTCGGCCAACACTTCCCAGGCACTCACGTCCTGGACCTCAGCCAAAGCCTGCTTCAGTTCGGCACGCTTGTCGTCATTGACCGCGTAGGCTACCACCAACAACGCATTCGCTTTTGATGACCAGGGTTCGTCCGCTGCTCCCTCTGCGGCACTGCTAAGCATGCGAGCAACCAGGTTGTGTGAACTATTCAATCGCACCAGGTTCAACCTTGCCAGAATAAGGGCCGCCATTCGTTGATCAACTCGCCACTGATCCGGCAGTTGGCCCGCTTCATCTCCCAGCCGAGACTCCAGGCTGCCCGCCACAGTCAACAAAAAGTCTTTCTGATCTTCGGTGTTTTCGTCGATCGCTCGATCCAGTAATTTTTCGCAGCGCTCCAGCGCCGCAGCCGCCTGCGTGGCCTGGTCATCAATTGCCAACAAGTCATAGACTGCGTTTCGGTATTGTTTCCTGGATTCAAACACGACTGCCCGCCAACTGCGGGCCCGCCAGACGGTTTCATCATTGCTGAACAATTGTAAATGCTCGTCCAGCAACTCCAGGTACTGCTGATTCTGCAAAACCTCTGGAATCGTCTGCGAGAAATTCCAGATTCCCGCCAGGTTGGCCTGGGCCGCTTCGTCGGAAGCCGGAAACTCTTTTCGCACTGCGAAGAATCGGTTGCTGGCATCGGCATGTTGCTGTTCCTGCTGCGCGATCAGAGCGGCGCGATACATGACCCTCTTTCGATTGGGATGGTCGGACAACTTTTGATAGGACTCCGCCGCTTGGTCATAAGCCTGGATAGCCTGTGTCCATTTTTTGTCTTGCTCGGCCTGGGCAGCCACCCGCAACAGGATCTGCCCGTCAGTGGGTTGCGAATTTTCACCGATCAAGTCGCCCGACACGACCAAACTGGCTCGCTGTCCCCAGTAGTTTCCGTGCCGCGCCTTGATTTGTCGAGCAAGCTGCAAGGCCTGGTTGCGCAAACTGGATTGTTGGCTGGAATCATCGGATCGATTGGCCAGAAACATCGCCGCTCGCACCAACACCAGATCCAGTTCCACAGTGCGATTGACAGTCGAATTGATTTCGCCAACCAGAGTGTTCATTTGCTCGACCGCACCGGCCTCCAACAGCAACTCGAATTTTTCCAACTGGACCTGCGGAACCAGCCGAGGCGGCAATTGATCGTCGTTCAACGACCGAAGTATCTCAACCGCTGAATTCAGATCACCCTGCACTCGCCGAGCCCGCGCCAACTGCAATTGCGCTTGCCACCACATCGGCTGTTCGCGATTCGTGGTCCGGGTAACCTGATCAAGCTCCTCAATCGCCCGCCGCATAATGTCGGCCTGATCCAACTCGTTGGCGGCCGAGTTCTGCGAGGCTCGATCGATATTGCAGACCGATTTTTGATAAGCCAGATTCGTTTTCATGTTTTGCAATTCGGTTCGACTCATCTGCGCGTCCGTTGCTCGATCCGATGCTTTGAGAACGCTCTGGTCGACCGAGCGTTCCGCTTCGTCCATCAATTGAAATGCTCGCCGCAACAATACAAGCGTTTCTGCCGAATCGGTTGCCGGGCGCATGCCGACCAGAATTTCCTGCTGGTTTTGCTGAGCCCGCCCCAGAATCGACAAGGCATACTGTGACTTGACCAGCAACTGAAACGGATGGTCCGGAAAAAAGTCTGCAAAATCTTTGGCAGTCCGGCCGACCGTTTCCCACTGCTGGCCACTTTGTTGCGGCGCTGCGTCGGCGGCGATCGCCGATTGGATTCGCAACAGGTCGACCGTCCAGATTGCATGGCCATAGGAATTCAGCTCCTGTTGTTTGAGATTCCTCTGGCAAGTGGACTCGGCCAAATCAAACAACCGGCGCTCCAGCAGACCGGAGATCAACTGCCTGTCATCCGGGTTGGTTTGTCGCTCCTGAAAAGCGAATAGGTGTGCCGCCGACACAAAACAAAAGGCAAACAACAGCACAGCCAGGCTAACTCGTGATTTCAAAGCAACTACCTCTGCGGTCCCACCGCGAATGATACTTTTTGAAACCCGGCCAATTTCGAAACGTCATAAGCTTCGATCACAAACTCCATTGGCACGGTGGGATCGGGATCCAGAATCACTGGCGCGTCGACTTTGACCTGAGCGATTCCATCAAGCTGTTGTTGCAGCAGCTCGACAGAATTGATTCGAGCTTCGTTGATAAACCAACTGGGAGCGACGCCATCCCAACCCAACTTGACCACAATCTCGTCAAAGTCCTTTTCAGGTGGCGGGATATCACTGACGTTCTCGGTATTTCCAATTTCAGCCGTCAACTGACTATGCAAAACATACTCGATCACTTGAGTGCTCACGGTCCACACGAAAAACACCAGCAACAGGAACACGACGTCGATCATCGGGGTCATCATGGAATCCAGATCACTTTCGCGTGATCGAAAGGTATCGGGTCGACGCATCACGGCGCCTCCTTTCGATAAACCGCGTAAGTCACGTTCCAGATCTTGACCTCGGTGCAAGCCAGCATGATCGGTTCGGCTTGCGAATAGGGAGTGGCTCGACTGCAACGAATCCGCACTTCCAGGTCTTCGCCATGATCGGTACGAGCTTCGGTCAGTCGTTGCTTCAAATTGTCTTGAGAAATCACTCGGCCCGTCATCAGTAGCTCGCCGTCTTCCCGAATATTGATCGTGACTCGAGGCGTTTCCAGATCCCGATCCTGATCACCCGAAGATGCCGTGGGAAGTTCCAGTGGCAAACGAGTTTCGTTTTGCGCAAGGTGACTGGAGACCAGGAAGAAAATGATCAGCAGGAACACAACATCGATCATGGGGATCATGCTGAAGCCCACGCGGCGCGATCGTTTTATCGTGGATGGTTTCATTGAATCTGCGGCTTACCCTTCGGACTTGCGAGCTTTAGATTTACGACGCAGCGGGCCAAACACGTGCTGGGCTATGTAACCGGCTTCGGCAACCAACTGATCGACTCGATTGCGAAAAATTGCGAATGCGCCCAGCGAAGGAATCGCCACGATCAGCCCTCCGACAGTTGTCACCAGCGCCTGGTAGATACCCTTGGCCAGTTGCGGGGCGCTGGCCGCTCCCTGGTTCACGGCGACTTCCTGAAACGCCAGAATCATTCCGATCACTGTGCCCAACAGGCCAACCATCGGTGCGATGTTGCCGATCACAGCCAGATATTCAATTTTGCGAAACAAGCGAGCCGACTGCTCGGCCAGAGAATCCTCCAGCGATTTTTCAACCGCCGACCAACCGAATTCCAACTCGGAAATTCCATGCAACATAATGAATGACAACACACTGGGTTTGTCGGCACAAATCTGCTTGGCTTCGACCACTTTGCCGCTTTGCAACAACTGCCCAACTTCTTCTGCCATCCCTTCGGGTATCAAGTCCTTTCGCCTGACGGTCAATAAATGATCAATGATCAGATAGGCGGCTGTCATGGAAAGTGCCAACAACACGCCGATGATTAAAATACCGACCCAACCACCCGCAAACACGATTTCGAAAAAGCCCGAGGGCGCTTGTTCCGATTCATTTTGCGCCAACAGCGCCTGTCCGTTTCCGATCTGCGCGGATTCGATCTGTGCAGATGCAGACCGAGCCAATCCAAAAGTCATCGCAAACAGCGCCGCCGCAACTGAACTGGCTCGCCAAATTGTTCGGAATTCGCAAGCTCCCAACACCGTCTGGCGACAGAAGCCGGCAATTCCGCCCGCAGCCGGTATGGCGATTCCGATTTTGTTGTTCATCCTGGACACACGAATCCTTTATTGGTTATTGGACTGATTTATGATTTGTTGAATCTTGCCATCTCTACCGGCCGGTGTTCGAGGATACCTGGTCAGCAGCTCCAGCGCGATGGTTCGAGCTTCCCCCGATCTTTGATTCCGCTGGAGCAAGCGACTGGACTCGTTGAGCGCCTGTGATGCCAGAAGAATCTGATCTTGATAGAGAATCGGCACTCGCATCAATTCTGCCGCAGCCTCCTCAACCGTTTCTTTTCCATTTGCCAGGCGAGCTCGCGCCATTCCGATCGTCAATTGCGGACCCGCTTTCAACTCGCGAGGCATTTTGCCAAGCTGCAATTGCCATCGCTCTACATCCGATTCTTTAGCCACCAACAATTTGGTTTGCCACAACTGCGCACTGGCCAGGTGTGCCAGGTGTGGATTGGGATCTTGAGAGATTTCACCCAATGCCTCGATCGCCTGATCACGTGACGAGCCGCCCAGCAACCAGCTCGCGCCGACCAACTTCACGCCGGGATTGCTGTCTTGAAGAAACTCCAGTGCCAACGATGATTCGTCTGCCGATGCTCTGGCACTCCCCGGCCAGCGCAATGGTGCCCAATGATAAAATCGATGGTTCGGCTCCTGATTCACCAACCTCTCGAACAAAGGGCCCGCCACCTGGTGGTAGTTGTCCGAATCCTGCAGCGCACGCAGTTGCAAAGCAACGATCTCACGCTTGACCCAGATCCTGGGCTCTTCAGACAACGCTTCATCCAGAATCTGCAACGCCTCGTTAGATTTGTTTTGCTTCAGCAACTCCAGAGCTTGCAAGTGCTGCTGGGTATAGGGAGTTTCGAAACGCAGCACCTGGTCGGCGGGAAATTCCCGTTGGCGATCCCGCACTTGCAGTGCCAGTCGTTCTGCATTGAAGTCGACGATCGTGCCTCGATGTCGAGTCGAATTCCCTGGGTCATTGTCGCGCGCATCATCATCGCGAACCCACACATAGTCGAACGACTCTTCCTGGGCGGTGAGCAAACTGGTAGACCAAGTTACGTTGGTCTGTGCCAGCATCAACAACGATACGGCAAGCAGGTTCAAACGAAATATTTTTTTCATTGCCGTTTTTGCAAAGACCAGCCTGGAAATGCTATCCATTCCCCGTTCCCAAGCTGGTTTTATTGTAAATTTCCGGATTTCCCGGGTCAACGCGAGCCAGTTCGCGAATTTGCTTTCATCGTTTCCCAGCCGAGTATTCTGACTGATTTTTTCTGGTCGGTGACCGGACTTGTCCACCACCAAGCTGACAATCCCTCCATCTCAGTTGCAGAACACTTTTGAGTTTGAGGAACGAAAATGCGAAACACCAAGTCTGGCTCGACTTCACGCCGCAGTTTGCATCAC
>CAZOXC010000215.1:0-6002 GCA_964583205.1 uncultured Pirellulaceae bacterium
CACCCCAATCGTGGACCATCATCGTTAAGTCGCTCAACTCCAGTTGTTCGATGAGCTTGACCAGATTGTCGATGTGATTGGACAGGCAATAATTGTAATCTTGAGGTTTGTCGCTCAGCCCCATTCCCAGATTATCGACCGCGATGCAGCGATAGTTTCTGGACAACGAGCGAATCACATCACGCCAATAGAATGACCAGGTGGGATTGCCATGCACCATCATCAGGACCGGCCCCTGACCTTCATCGACATAGTGCATTCGATGTTTTCCGATCTGGGCAAACTTTGATTCGAACGGATAGAGTTCGCGCCAGTCTTTTTCACTTTTGGTCATTATCGTCTTCGTCCTTGATTGTGGATTCTTCTTCCTTGAAATCTTCGTCTTTGCCGAAGAACATAACATGCTGCCAGGGCAAATTGTCGAACTCGCTTACCAGCTTATATCCGTTCGGTTCATATTCTTTGAGTATTTGTTCTTTACTCATTTTATGTAGGCGCTTGATAGGAACTTTTGGATCTTCCAGGCGATATTCGACCAGACAGATCACTCCATCGGGTTTGAGAGATTTACGAATGGCTCGCAACATTATCTCCGGGTGCGAGAATTCATGATAGACATCAACCATTAGAACAAGGTCAACGCTCTCCGGCGCCATGCGAGGGTTGTGAACGGATCCCAACACTGGAGTAACATTGTCGATTCCTTTTTTTTCCATTCTCTCACGAAGCAAATCCAACATTTCCGGTTGAATATCCACACCCATCACTTGGCCCTTTGGCCCGATCAGTTCGGCAATTTGCAAAGCGTAATAGCCGTTACCGACGCCCATGTCACAAACGACCATACCGGGTCTCAAGCCCATATTGGTCAGCAGCATCGAGCAGCGTTCTTCTTCTTCGCGGTTGTCCCTGGTCAGCCAGCCGGCGCCCTGGTGGGACATAAAATCTGCGATTTGCCGACCCTTATAAAATTGGCGCCCTTCGGGCACCTGCGATTCTTCTTTTTTGTCTTGCGAATCAGCTTGCCCACTTTCCGAAGCGACCTGACCACATAGCGAGCCAGCCATCACTGAAACCGAGAGGATGGCAAAAAAAGACGCCAAAACCCAATTTGAAGTAAAAATAGATCTCATTCCAAAAACCCTTCACAATCTCGCAACGGACTGTGATTTTAGCGTTCCTTGGCAAAGGGCGATACGATTTGTGAAAAATTGGCGAGTAAGTGAATATTCGTTGCCAATTAGCGGCTTTGACCAGTGATGAAAATGTAAAACGAAAGTTGACGAAACCAACTTTTCAATCAGAATAGTGACTGATTATGCCTCAGCCGGGCATCGGATGACCCCCACAGATCAGTATTCACTGATACGGTTCCCACCTGGTCCAGTTCTGGACAACGCCCGGCACTTGATGATTTACAACGAGATTTACAACAATATGAGCATCGCCGTCGTCACCGGTTCAGCCGGTTTGATTGGGTCGGAAGCGGCCCGTTATTTCGCCAGTCAGGGTCTCACAGTTGTCGGAATCGACAATGACATGCGGGCCGAATTTTTCGGCAACGAAGCGTCGACTCGCTGGCAACAACAACAAATCGAAAACGAACTTGGCAATCAATATCGTCATGTTGATGCCGATATTCGAGATGACTTGTTGATCAAGAACATTTTTGCCGAGTACGCCAGCGACATTAGCCTGGTCGTTCACACGGCTGCCCAGCCCTCTCACGATTGGGCTGCCAAGTCACCGCATACCGATTTCACGGTCAATGCCAACGGCACACTCAATCTTCTGGAAGCGACTCGCACTTACGCTCCCGATTCAGTTTTCATTTTCACCTCGACCAACAAGGTCTACGGCGACACTCCCAACCGTTTGCCACTCAAAGAAACGGATACGCGTTGGGAAATTGATGATACTCACCAGTACCACAATGGTATTTCGGAAGACATGAGTATCGACCAGAACCTGCACAGCTTGTTCGGAGCGTCCAAAGTTGCGGCTGACGTAATGGTCCAGGAGTATGGAAGATACTTCGGAATGAAGACCGCCAGTTTTCGTGGCGGCTGTTTGACCGGTCCGAACCATAGCGGCACTCAACTGCACGGTTTCCTGGCGTACTTGATGAAGTGCACCATGACCGGCACTCCGTATACTGTTTTCGGTTACAAGGGCAAACAGGTTCGCGACAACATTCACAGTTACGATTTGATCGCGGCCTTCGATGCATTCTTCAAAAACCCGCGCTGCGGCGAGGTCTACAACATTGGCGGCAGCCGATTCAGCCATTGTTCGATGCGGGAAGCGATCCATATTTGTCAGGAAATTACCGGTCGAGAGCTTGATCACTCCTACGCTGAAGATAATCGTATCGGCGACCATATGTGGTACGTCAGCGATGTCAGCAAATTCGAGTCGCACTATCCAGACTGGAAGCTGACTCGAAATATCCACTCGATCTGCCAGGAAATTTTTGAAGCCAATGTTGAGCGTTGGGCCGAAAAGGCAACAACATGATCGATCTTGGCAAGCAAAACCTGCTGGGCGTAAAAATCGACGCTGTCGATTATGAAGCAGCCGTCAGCCGCATTATCAATGCAGCACAGGAAAAAAAAGCATACGGTGTCTCGGCGCTGGCCGTGCACGGTGTGATGACCGGTTTCATGGATATTGAGCATCGCCATCGCCTGAACAATCTGGAAATGATTGTGCCGGACGGACAACCGGTCCGCTGGGGGCTGAACTTGCTTCACAAAACCAAACTCAAAGATCGAGTTTACGGTCCGAACCTGATGCTGAAGACTTGTGAAGCTGCGGCCGACAATGGCGTTCCAATTTTCCTGTTTGGCAGTACGCAGGATATTCTTGATGAACTCCAAGTGAACTTGTTGGAAAAATTCCCGCAACTGAAAATCGCCGGAAGTCGCGCGTCCTGTTTTCGCACTCTCAGTCCGGAAGAAAAACAGGAAGTGGTTCGCGAAGTCAAATCCAGCGGTGCCCAAATCACGTTTGTTGGGTTGGGGTGTCCACGTCAGGAAGTTTGGGCATACGAATTCAAGGATCATTTGCAAATGCCGGTCCTGGCTGTAGGCGCCGCATTCGCTTTCCATGCCGGATTACTGGACCAAGCTCCTCCGGCGCTGCAGCGATGGGGTTTGGAATGGCTCTATCGCTTCGTTAAGGAACCTCGTCGTCTCTGGAAACGCTACGCCTACCTGAATCCGTACTATCTATCGATGTTGTTCCTGCAATTCAGCCAGATCAAATCGTTTGATACCGAAAACACGGAAATCCCGTCTGCAGAAGTTCTGTATGGTTAGGGCGATTTGGCCGATTCGCCTTGGAAATGCTCGTCATTTCCGGATTTGATTGGAGGAAAATCTCTCTTCCATTCACTTATGACTTGTCGCTGCAGACAATATTCAGACAATAAAGTGCGGAATCATCAAGTTAATTTTGTGCCCCAGGGTACCGCAAAAATGCTCCGCACTCTGCTTCGATCAAAGATCCATCGCGCTATCGTTACCCAAGCCGATTTGAACTACGAGGGTAGTATCACCATCGATTTGGATTTGTTGGATGCTGCCAAGGTCGTCCCGTTTGAAAAAGTCGATATTTACAATATCACCAATGGCAATCGACTGGCGACCTATGCGATCCCTGGAGAACGAGGGGCTGGTGAAATCTGCATCAATGGCGCTGCGGCTCGATTGGTTGATCCGCAGGATAAAGTCATCATTTGTTGTTACGGTGAGTTTCATGATGATGAAATCGCCGAACACAAAGCGATCGTAGTGCATGTCGACGAAAAAAATCGGATCACCGAATCCGTCGTGAAAACGCCAGCCGACGCCAGTCACTAGAATTCAGAAAATTCGCCGGCAAGTTCGATTATTCTTATGTCCAAAGCCTCGTCGCCGAATACCAAGCGATCTAAATCTTCATTGCCCAAAAATATTGCGGCACGGATCGCTCGGCTGCGCAAGTCACTCAAGCAACTCGGCAGCGATGGGTTTCTGGTCACCGACGAAACCAATGTGACTTACTTGACAGGGTTCACGGGCGATTCAAGCTACTTGTTGGTGACGGCCAAACAAGCGACTCTTTTGAGCGACTCCAGATACACAATTCAAATTGAAGAAGAATGCCCGGCGTTGGATGCCGATGTCCGCACGGCTCGGACCGAGATGCTGGACCGGGTAGCCGCAGTTTGCAAATCGGCCAAGGTCAACAGCCTTGCCATCGAATCGGATTCAATCTCCAAACACTTTTACGATCAGTTAAGCAGCAAGCTGTCGAACATCGATCTGGTTGACTCTCAACAAGTGATCGTTGACTTGCGAGCTATCAAGGATGCTGGCGAAATCGAGTTGATTCGCAGATCCATTTTGATTGCAGAAAAGTCATTCGCCGTGATTCGAGCGCAGCTTACTGGCGGTCAAACCGAACTTGAGATCGCTCACAATCTGGAACATACGATTCGAGGCTTTGGTGGCACTGGTTGTGCCTTCGATCCGATTGTCGGCGTGGGCCCCCGAGGTGCCTTGCCACACGGGCAGCCATCGATGATGAAAGTCTCCGAGCATCCCTTTTTGTTGATTGACTGGGGTGCCCAGTATCGAGGGTATGCCAGCGACTTGACCCGTATTTTGGTCACCGGTAAAATCTCGCCCAAACTGCAACGGGTGTATGGAGTTGTGCTAAAAGCTCAACAGGCTGCAATACGCAAAATTCGCCCGGGAGCCAGGCTCTCGATGATCGATCGTACTGCGCGAAAAGTGATCGACGATGCCGGGTTCGGCAAGAATTTTGGGCATGGGCTGGGACATGGATTTGGCTTGCAGATTCACGAGCAACCCCGTCTCTCACCGAATGCTGTGGGAGAGCTTCAGCCCGGAATGGTTGTCACTGTTGAGCCGGGAATTTACCTGCCTGGTTGGGGTGGAGTAAGAATCGAAGACGATATTCTGGTGACGCCGGAAGGCCATGAGGTTCTGACCAGCGTTCCGAAAATACTGGAAGAATGCGTCGTTGAGAGCCTCGGCTGACAGACCACACGAATGGAAACAACGTACACGCTTGGAAACCACGTACACGCTTTCCCCTTGCGGGAGGCTCAAACGACTTAGCGATTCATTATCATTCGGCTATACTGTTTGAAATCAAATTATTGGAAACTTGCCATTCGGCAATTCAGGAGAATATATGACCGACGAACACAACACCGATGAAGAAGTATTTGACATCGAGAAAATTCGGGAACTGGTCAAGTTGATGGAAGAACACGACTTGAGCGAAGTCGACTTGCGCAACAAGCCTCGTCGAATTCGGCTACGCCGCGGGCCCGAGTCAGTTCCAATGGGTGTCGCCATGCCACCAGCTTACGCTCCGGCCGCAGCGCCGGCAGCCTCTGCAGGAGCAGCGGCAGCGACTGGTTCAGCAGACGCACCGGCGGACGATCCCAACGTAACAGTGGTGTCCAGTCCGATGGTGGGAACATTTTATTCGAAGCCGAAACCGGATGCACCGAACTACATCAAAGTGGGTGATCAAGTAGAAGTGGACACGATTATCTGCCTGGTCGAAGCCATGAAAATGTTCAATGAGATTCCTGCTGGAGTTTCCGGACAAGTGGTTGAGATCCTTGCGAAAAACGAAGATCCAGTCGACGTCAATTGTCCCTTGATCAAAATCAAAACTGGTTAGCCATCGAAATTTGTCGCTCGTTCAATCGCGCACCATTTGAAAACTCGGGGATAGTCGATGTATAACCGCATCCTGATCGCCAATCGTGGCGAAATCGCTTTGCGCATCATTCGCGCCTGCAAAGAACTTGGAATTGAAACGGTCGCTGTGTTTAGCGAAGGCGATCGAGGCAGTCTTTATCTGGACATGGCCGACGAGGCCTATTGTGTTGGCTCAGCGCGCAGCTCGGACAGCTATTTGAAGATTGATCAAATCATCAGCGCCGCCGAAGTTGGCAATGTCGATGCTGTACACCC
>CAZOXC010000216.1:0-5988 GCA_964583205.1 uncultured Pirellulaceae bacterium
ATTTTTCCGGATGGATCCAGAACATAGACCGCTCGAGCCAACAGCTTGAGCTCATCGATCAACAATCCCCAACTGTTTCCGAAATTGCGATCCTGATAATCGCTGGCAGATCGAATATTAGTGACTTCATTTTCTGTGCAAAACCGACCCTGAGCAAAGGGCAAGTCAACACTAACAGTGATCGCGTTGATGGAGTCACCCAGTGCCGCGAGTTTCTCGTTGAACGTCTTGGTTTGAATCTGGCATACACCGGTATCCAGAGATGGAACTACGCTGATCAAAGTTGGCTTTCCGGCCAAGTCCGACAGGGTAAGCGGTTTCAAGCCATCTTCAAAATAATGAAGTGTAAAATCAGGCGCTTGATCACCTGTCTTGAGTTCCTCCCCGACGAGAGTCATCGGGTTTCCTTTGAATGTGATTGCAGCTGCACGCGACATATTATGACCTTTCGATTAATACTCGGTTTTGCGTAGTATCAAAGGAAAAGTACGGAGCCGCAAGTGGGTGCCGAATCAGCGGCAGAAATACCGCACCTGTTTGGTCAAACGCTCACTTTGAGGTTGTTGTTGATTTCAAGTTCACGATCCAGTTGGCGGATCGATTCCTGAATTTTTTGTTTGGCGAAATAAGACTCGATTTCGCCTTCCAGATGCACTCGCTTATCGTTGAGCTTGATGTGGATATTGCCGAGCGGCTGATGGGCCTCTTGAGAGACAATTTGCTCGATTTGGTTCTGATTGGTCGCCGTTACGCTCATCTTGAAATTCCTGGGGAGGACGGGAATCGATTCCGGAAAACAGGGGAGAATTCCGTTGCGTAAGGGTAGCCTGCCGAACGAACTGGACAACCAATCCTGACTGGAAATCTGAAAATCCACAAGGTCAGAAACCGGTTGTGACGATTGTCAAAATGGCAGGAGAGCCAGCCTTAAGCCAAGAATAGAAAACCCAGCAGTAGCAAGTTCAAAATCAAAATCATTGCCTTAACCAATCGCAGCTTGCCGGAAACTCGATTGGGAATCGTCGGATCAAAAGCGGCTCGGTTAACCAGCACAATTCGATCAAGCAAACTTGGATGCAGCCAGGTCCGAGTCGTAAACTGCCCACCCAGAGAATGTCCAAGACTCTGCAGTGCGAAAGCCATCGGTGTCGGGCCCAACTCCTGCTGATCCTGATGCCCGGGCAAGCGACCGGATTTTCGCGAAAGTTCGTCAGACACCAAATCAGCCTCGTGCTCCATCAAGGGTGCCAGAATGGCCAACGTGAGAAATACATAAAGCAAGTAGACTGGCACCACCAGAATCGAAACCGGCAGGCTGAATCCTGCCAGATCCAATGGCTGTTTCGGAAAAGTCCACACGCCAGCAACGATAGCCGTTGCCATCACGATCAGAGGTGCGCCCACCGAAAGGGCTCGCCACCACAAGTGCGCTCGATTGAGATGGGCAACCTCATGTCCCACAATTGAATCCAGCGATTGGTCGAAGTCTTTTATCAATTGCTCCGTGACCACCAGGCGGCGTCCCCATGGAAATACGCCCAGCAAAAATGCGTTTGCCGCCAGATTGTCGTTGTCCCAGCGCATCAGTTTGATTTTTTTCACACCAAGTTTCGCGCAAATTCGCGTTAGCCTGGCCAATGCTTCCGGGTCGGTGATTGGCTCCAGCCCCATCACGCGTGAAAAGATAAACGGAAAGACACATAGCAACACCAGCAGCCCGGTCAGCAGAGCCAACATCGCCTGGCCTTCACTCCAATTGACTTGTCGGAGGAAGTCGCCAACTGCGATAAGCGTAATCGCCGGTAGAAGCACAGCCACCAAATCGAGCTTGAGCTGCGTCGACAAAATTGACTCGATCGATGGTTGCTCCGTTGACGAATCCTCGAAGTCAGGAGAATTGTGTAATCTCGATTTCAGGACCAGATAGTTGATCAGTGCATAAGAAACCAGGCCCGGGAGCATCAGGACCACTTCATCCAGCAAAACAAAATTTGCCAACCCCCAGGATTCGGCGACTAGTTTCTGCCATCCAAACAGCATCGGAATGACCATCCCGACGGCCAGTACGCCATGGCAGCTAAGCGCCCCGGCAGCACGGTCCAAACGAGCATGCAAACAGCGTGTCTACACCAACGGGACGAGGACCGCGCAGAGGACTTCAACCAGCAGGCAACTGATCGGGTCCAGCACCAAAATGGGCTCGCAGAACTGTGCTGCGACCACATAAAAAACGAAAAACGCGCCTACAAATCCGCTCAAGACAATCCCGATATTCTGGTTCAAAACACCCAGAATAATCTGTGGGAAAATCGATCGGCAGGGCCGAAACCCAGCGGCAAGAAACACCGGACCATTTAGGGCCGGTTATTCCGATTCGGTAGAACAGGCTGGCAATCAGCGTATTTTAGCGAGGCACGTATGGATTCGAACCGCCGAAACGAGGCTGGCCAGGCTGAGTCGGTTGACCGGGAGTCGGCAAGCCCGCGCTGTAGGCCAAACGTCCCTGCAACGCAGCGATCTTGGCCGCAACGTCAGATTGCAGATTGTTGGATTGATAAGACCGCAAGTAGTTGTTCAAAGCCAGATCGTATTGCCCCGCTTCTTCACGCAGCACCGCCATCGCTTTGAGAGCCCGAGCATTATTGCTGTTCAGCGCCATCGCATCGACCAGGTATTGCATCGCTCGTGACCGGTCACCTGTTTCCTTGGTCAGCCGGGAGAGTTCGATCAATGGTTCTTCCGAGTAAGGGAATTGAGCCTGCCAGTTTCTCAGAAGATTGAAGGCATCGCTGCTTTTACCGGCTTCAGCCATCAGCACAGCCAAGCCCCGGTATGATTCCGTATGGTTTCTGTCAATGTTCAGTGCCTGCGAGTACAGATCCTGAGCTTGGTTAATCCATTGTGAATTTTGCTGCTGCTTACCCAGGAAGTGATACGTTGCACCCATATTATAAAACGCATCTGCATTCCGCGGATTCTGAGACAGAGCCTGCTGAAAACTATTGATCGCACTGGCAAACTGACCCTGTTCATACAATCTCTTGCCTTGCACGTTGTGCCCGGTCGCCATCATGTTGCATCCGGTCAGCACCAACAGCAGCAAGCCGCTTGCCAACGCAGTTTGAAAATAGAGTTTGCGAATTTTCATTATCCGGCTACTTTCACTAAAGTTTTCAGTAATCGCCGCAAGACAATAGAAAAGCCGCATTTTTTGGGCAAGGCCATAAAAAAACCGCGTCACCAGGGACGCGGTTTTGAATTTCAGACAATTATGAACGCTAGCTTTAGAGTGCAATTGTAGAGATTTCTGCGGACTCAATGTCGGTGTGAATTCCCTCAATCAGTTCTTCGCACTTGTCTTCAAGCGATTTGGCCTCGCCTTTGTTGTAACCCAGGGTTCGGATAACTTCCAGAATTTCACTGCAAGTCGGGAACATACGGCCACTGTCGCGTTTGTATTGGTCAAGTGCTTGCATGAATTCAACTTCGTCTCCCGAGTAGTCGCGTTCGCAAGTAGTCGGGTCGATTTGACGACGACGTTGAACTTTCCGGCGTTCTGAAACCGTGACTTCTTTTTCCTCTTCGCGACGCTCTGACTTGGTACGTCGACCGGTCTCGTTTAGAGGATCAAGCGACTTTGAAGTCTTGCGAGTAGCTTTTTTTGCAGAAGACTTTTTGGCTGGCGAACTTTGGCTTGTGGCCTTCTTTTTCGCTTTTGTCGCAGTCGTGGTTTTTTTAGATTTGGTTTTAGCAGTAGCTTTTTTGGCGGACTTCTTAGCCATAGGAGAAATAGCCTGTTTTGAATGTTGGGGAAAACAATTCGGCGAAGTGTCCGTCGAATCAGGGGGGACTCGTGTCGGACGAGAAAAAATATACCGCGTTCGTTAACCTTGCAAATTGTCAGGCTGGTATTCGTTAGATAAAGTTTTCCAATCAGCTAAACACGCCGGCTGTAACGATTATTCAGGGATACGATAAAAGACGACATTGATCCAGGGACCTGATTCTGAAATCAGACACACTGACAATCGAACAGGAAAAAGAAACTGAACTGGCCCTGCGATTGGATTTTCAATCGGGTGTTTTAAGATAACCTGGGTTTCAAGATCAGAAATCCAGAGGCCGGGCAGCGTGGTGGGCAGGCAGTATGACTAGTCAGAGTTGCCAGTCAGAGTTTCTAGGCAGGCGTTCGGAAACGCTCAGGTCGCTGCCGCAATTTTCCCAAGTCACCGGGTTGTGCAGGCGAGCGCTCAGCTTCATCTTCAGAAATCGAATCGCAGAATAGCTGGATCGCATTGTCGATCCCCTTTTTCCAAGGTCGAATCACGCGAAATTTGCCGGTGTAATTGTAAACCGGCTCCAAGTTACTCAGGGGATCTGGAATTCGGGATGGGTATTGGTAGACGGTTGGGCTGAGTTTCGACAAGTTGGGAAAAACGATTCTCGAATTGGACTCGTTCAATTTTCCGCCCGCCAATACTGGTTGGATTCGCTTGGGCGACTGGGCAGAAGAACCAGACTGGCTGTTCTTCATTGAATTATTGACGTGGTTTATTGCATGGCTAAAGGCCAGATTTCCGGAAGCCAGGCCGGGAGAGTGCGAATAGCCTTGATTCGGCTGTCTGGATTTTTGGCGGACAACCTGGCCAGATGGGACTTCGGGAGAAGCCACGGTGTTCGTAGATTTTGATTCTATGATGTGGAAGATCCAGCCTACCATCAGCATCGCCACGGTAGCGGCAATCGCAGTTCCGACTCGTTTGGCTACACGAACTCGTCGCTCAAACTGTCTTTCAGCCACATCGTTGACGGCTTCATCGCCGAATAGGCGAATATAGAAAGTGAGTTGATCTCGACAGCGCGCACACTGAGCCGCATGAACACAAATCAGTGGAGATGCTTCCAGATCAGCTCGCTGATCCAACAGCCTCTGTATTTCGTTGTCGAATTCTCGGCAATTCACTTACTTTTTCCCAAACTACTTCGCGTTGCGCTAATCGGCGAATTAGTTCTCTGCGAGCTCTATGGACCCAGGTTTTAACAGTTCCCAACGGTACATCCAGGGCTTTCGAGATTTCCTCGTAGGACATTTCCTTGCGATGGAAACAATCGAAAGCCTGTTGATATTCGTCTCTCAATCCCTCGAGCGCCAACTCAACTTCTTCTGCCAACTGCTCGCCAGCCCATTTTTGGTGGAACTGGTCAGCGATCGGGATTTCCAGTGTCTGGCTCTTTGGAGTTCTCATCCGTTTGGCAAGCTTCGTGCGACACCGATTGCCGGCGATCGTTAACATCCAAGGCTCTAAATCGCGCTGAGGGTCCCAGCGATCCAGATTTTTGAGCACCCGGATAAAGGTTTCTTGAGTTGCGTCCTCAGCGTCTTCCCGCTGTCCCAACATACGGTAGCAAAACCCGTAGACCTGTCCCTGAAAACGGCGGACAAAATCCATCAGGGCCGTTTGCTGCCCGGCCAGGCATTTGGACACCAGATTTCTAAGATCGTCGTTCACGAATTCCCCTTCTTAGCCAACCCACTTTATACCCATTTGCAGCCTCGCAAGTTTCAAAACCACCAAAAATCTGGTGGAATCGCTTACAGGTTGGTTTGAATTCGAAGAATCTCCGGCAGTCTTTGGCGAATTTCCGCTGGTTTGTCAATTTTTGAACGAGTTCGTGGAATTAGGGCGGAAACCGCCCTTCATTCACAATCAATAAGCTCGCAACCGCCTACCGACGGTTAAAGAACTTTCTCAGCACGTCATCCGCAGCACTTTTTGAACTCTCGGCCACTTCTCTGGGTTTCGAGGGAAGTTTGCCCGGTTTGCGTTTCTTTTTGTGCCGGCCCGATTTCGGCTCGTCAGTCGAGTCTGCCTCGAGTTCAGCGGATGATGGCTCATCCGTCGAATCTTTGGGCTTTTCTTCGCTCTTCTGAAACAGCTTGGTCGGCTCGTCAAACCGAAATTGTTGAGTGTCTGTCAGGGAATGTGA
>CAZOXC010000217.1:0-5985 GCA_964583205.1 uncultured Pirellulaceae bacterium
GTTCTAGCTGGGCCGGCACCTCGTTCAAAGGCAAACCTAGTTTCGCAGCACCCAGTAATCGAACTTCTTTTGAAATAGCCTCTGAGATTCGCTGGCGCAGAATCCGCCCAGTTGCAATGCAGTGACAGAAGACAACAGCCTTTTCTCCTTGCCGCCAGATATCAACAACACGATCAACTGTCGCTCCAATTTTAGGATGACGAACGGAAACCTTCCCATCGTGCGGTATCATTCTCTCTAAGTGATTCAGATACCATCGCATCGAGTCATTTGGGTCAAAATCTTTTAGCTCATCGTCGTCATCGTCAGTGGCGTCTTTGCGGTTTTTCCTTGTGTGTAGGAACGCTTCGTAGCTTGACGCGAGACCTTCTGCGAAGACTGGCCTTGCTTCTGGAGCCTGAGAGGTTGCTCGGGCAGCTAGAAGGAAAGGCAGGAGTGCCTCGCCAGTGACACAAATTCCTTGCTCCGGATTTCCTTTGTAGCCCGGCAGGATCGTCTGACCAACAAATCGAATCCTTCGCGGAATTTCGGCGTCTTCACAGGGGAGAGTTTTCTGTTTTAGATGACGGATAATCCATTTTCTAAGCTGCTTTTCTGCCAAGGCCATATGTTCTTTGGTGCGTTCAAAACAATGCCGAACGTCAATGGCAGGCTGGGTCAACGTCGCGTCGTTTTGGATTTCGCTCCACCACTGCTGTGCATTGCCATAAGACTCGCCGTCGACGACTAAGTCCTCTGGCCGAAGCCTCCCCCAAGTATGGTCAAGCGTTACTGCACATTCCTGAGCGGAGTCTAGCGCTGCGCGAAGCTTGCCTTTCCGATTCGCAAACCCTTCTATGCCCATCGGAGGTGCCGTGACTCCTTTCCAATTGATGCCATCGAAGCGATCCAGCACAGAGCAGAGTTCTCCATGCCCGAGTTGAAATGGAGTTGCGGTCAAAAAAAGCATCCGCTCGAACACGCTTGCAAGCGGTCCGCGGGAAATCTCATTCGCATCATCCCGCGACTCTTCCGAATGGAAAAGTGATGCCAAGCGTGTCTTTGAGTTCTTCAAATGGTGTGCTTCATCGAGAATCAACAAAGGCAAACGGATTTTAGTTTTGGTCAAGCATTCCTTCCAGAGTCCTCGGACCTCTGATTTGATGACTCGGCGAGCGTTCAAGAGATAGCTCTCGGAGTTCTTGGACCGTCTGAGCGGCATTGCATGAAGCGAGTCAAGCACGTTTTCCGTGTCGAGCTTCGGTAGTACTTTCCAAACGGCTTCGGGAACCGGATCGTCATCCAATTCAATTCCATTGCGATCCAATATCGAGAGCCATTCTTTTGGATGTTTGCTGAGGAGTTTCTTCCATATCTCTGGCGCACTACGACCAACCCACTTTAGTTCGTGAAGTAGTTTGGGCATGTTCCTGCAAAGAGAATTTCGAAGCCGGTCGACACCATGGCGCCGATAGAGGCTCTGGCGAATCAAGGCCAGCATCACCCAGTGATCATTTAGGCCACGACTCATCGCGCCGTGAGTCAGGAAAATCACTGACTTGCGTCGATGGGGCGGGTCATCCAGGAGTTTGAGGAATTCAACAGCGCGTTCGGCTTTTCCAAATCGAATTTTCTGTGACAGATTCTCCGGCAGGCATTTCTCGCAGAACAATGAAAAATCGGATGGCCACTTTTCTTTCAATGAAGATGGAACCATCACTGCCACAGGTCGTTTACCTCGATTCTTCAAAGCGACCGAAACAGCTACGGCCAGCGCCACAAATGTCTTCCCCATCCCAACCTCGTCGGCCAAGATGACACCAGGCTGTTTCTCCAGCCTTCTGAGTATCTCTTTGGTGGTTTTTTCTTGCCGTCGAGCATCGTCAATCGAGATTCGCCCTTTGACATGAAGGTTGATTTCGTTGCAGAAAGAATAGAGCCGACTCATCGAGCCACCTTGTCAAAAACCGTTTCGACATAGTTTTTCAAATTGGCTGGTCCATCGAAATTTTCGTCGGGAACTAGCGACTTCAATTCTCCAATCACTTTTTGGATTTCCTTCTTGTGCTTTTTGACGGGCAAACAATTAGGCATTGGTTTTGGGGCCGCACGGGAAAGCTCCAAAGCCAGCTCAGAAATTAAAAACGATTTTTCGGAATCGCTGCTCGCTTCCCGTACCAGCGCTTCGGCAAGTGCAAGAACACCCACGGGTCCCTTGAGCCGCCAACGCAAAAATTCAATGGTCACGACTGGACGCTCAAGTCGTTCCCTCAACGCGTTCAAAGCCCAAGAAATTCGCCGAGTACGTTGAAGAAGAAACTGGCTCGTATCTACTCGTTTGTGAGGATCGACAACCGGGCCGTCATCTTTGGCATTCTCTCTTTGTTTGCGTTTAAGGTATTCACGAAGCACACGATGAAGAGGGCGAGCGGAACTAAGGATGTTGATTAGCACGTCGAGTGGCAGATTCTTCAGTTCTTCCGGCGGAGGAAGTACGTGTCCCGCGGTGACGTTTACGGGCCACCAGGCATTTCCGCCGCTGCCCTTCCATTGAACCCAGAATCCTGATGGAGGTCGTTCCGAGTTCCAAGCCAGTTGGCAGGTGCCTGGTTTGCCAAGAGTCTCCCAATGCTGCTGTGAAAAGAAAGTTGCGTTGTCGGCATCGGTTTTAAGCGACCAGTCCGCAGGCAGGACGCCATTGAACGAAAGCCGAATGATTGCTTTCTGGTTTTTGTCGCAGTGGTAAATAGCGTTTCTGAACTCCAGCGGAAGTTTCACCTCTTCTCCAACTTCGTCCTCATTGACTACGGTGTCAGTTTTCCATTTGACATCTCCTTCAAGATCTACGAATTCTCCTTCTGGAAAAGTCGCATCGAGCAGCTTGCGAGCCCTGTCGTCACGATTCGTATCGACAATGTAAGCGAGATTAGCCTCGAAGTTTGTTCTCTTTCCAATCCCCGTCCCAGCGCGAGTGAAATTACTTGAGCCGATCTGATACAGTCGCCAGCGTGCGTTTTCTAGCCATATCCCTTTAGCATGGAGCCCTCGTCCTGTTGGCAAGGCTACTCGATAAACCTCTGAGGTTACGCTTGACCGGCTTGGCTGTGCCTTAACCAAAGATTCAGGAGCATTCAAAAATTGCGAATCTTCTCCGACGACATCTTCACCAGGCACAAAGAACTGAGCCTTGGCCTCACCCCTTTGGCGAAGCAATTTCCACAGCTCAATTGCCGGTTTGTTTTCTATTTCTGGTCGGTCAAAAAATGGGCTCAAAACACAACCCGTATCGGGCGGTGATCCATCTGGCCAAAGCTTTTCCAGTGACTCAAAAACACTCCCGTAGTCTGGCCCGGAGAAAACTGGTTGAATGCGAATGCTGTTTCGCTGCATCGAATCATCGGAGATTCCCCATTGGGAGCAGTTAGTTTCAACTCGCTCCAGCAGCGCATTCCACCGGTTTAGTGCGGGTAGTTCTGGATCTCCTGATCGGGAAGCTGACGAAGCCACTTCTCTCAAAAAATGAATTGTTTGCAATAGGCACGAAACCGGTGCATTACCGTCTAGCCGATAGTCGAGTACGCCGAATAATTCCAGGTTTCGCCGATAGCCGTCGTCGGTCAGATTCGCGGAGCTGATGATCAGACGCACCAAATTCGACCAATGGAGCAAGCTAACTTTGGCATGCTGTAACCCGGACGACATCCTTGCTGCCAAGAGATCCCAGCGAAGACTACGGCCTCCGCGACAATGGTGCTGATCAACCAAAGCGGAGGCGCAAGAAACCTGAGCGAGCTTTTCTTCTCGTTCAACCAAGTATGCAGGGCCGTCTTCGGTTGGATCACATTCGAGCTGCAGGAAACGGGCAAGGCACTCTTCCTCAAAGAACACTGGTGAAAAGGTGAAGCTGGTCGCAACACACCCAACCGGTTCGCCCGCATCTCTTGGGGCAACCCAAGCATCAAGCAATTTCCCGTGTCCGGGTTTCGAGTCTCGTTTCTTTTTTGCCATCTATTTCACCAGTCCCAGATCGCAAACAAAAGACCAAAGCGAACCCGTTCGGTATGCGTGGACGTAGTGGTCGTCGTGACGCCCACCTTTGTCTCGCAAATAACCGGTGCGAATCATGAAAGAACCATCGTCAAACCGGTCGTACCACGGGGCCTTCCCGGCAGGTGGCTTCTGTCTTTGAATTGTCGTGTGGTGCTGAAGCAGTCGCTCTAACCAGTCCAACGCCGAATCCCCCTCGGCAAGGCTGGAAAAGTGATCCTGGAAACGAACGACTTGTCCAAATGGAATAAGCCGTTCGGAAACCTCGGCAAACATTCGAGGCACTTCTTTCGCAGCAAGTTTCACGCTGTCGATTCGCGACAGTTCTTTGGGTTGAATCTTTTGCTGGTGCTGGGACATGTGGAACAAGCAATCGTCAAACGCATCTTGCAGGTAGCGACAAAACCGCTCGTAGATGCTAATCGCATCCAGTAGGTCCTTGAGTTCCGAATCTGCTATGGACCGAACTGCACCGTGAAATACTCGTTCCGATGCGTCTTTGGATTTTACTTGCTCTTGCCATAGCTCCTTTCCTTTTTCGCTAATGACAAATTCAAGCAGTTCTCGCCGATCTCCAGACGTTGGGTTCATCAACGCTTGGCCGATGACTTTTCCCTCGCGCCGTGTGGAATCATAAATACCCAAATGCTCGCTAAAGAATTTCCACATTCCCCAGCTAGGCTTTCGAGCGACAGCTCCTTCCTCGAGTCCATCGTGAATTGCTTCCAACAGCCTTTTTCGTTTGGATCTCCCAGGCCCATCATGAGTGCCACTGAACCCAACCAGTCCTTGTTCCTTTTCCCAGACCGAAAGCAACTCGTATCCGATTTCGCCAACCCGGTCGGCACGCTCGATTTCGAGGTCACGGGAAAGGGCTCGATAGACTCCGTGAAACCCGAAAACCGACGGCGTCTTCAGATACCTTTTGGCAGAAATTGGAACTTGGTCTTTGATTGCTGTTGCTGCTTTGTCTTGCCCAGGCAAGCCTCGCAATAGCTTCTTTTCAGATGTGCTTCGCACAAGTCCTTCAACGACGTGCCACTCGAAAACCTGCTGTGGTTCACTGACACCGTCCGACGCAACCAAGTCTTCATCTATTTCACTGCACAGCGACAGTGAGACTGCCATGGTCGTTAGAAATCTAGGGTGTTTTTGACGTTCGCGAACACCGGGGATTAAACGAACAGCCAACGCATCGGCAATCGCATACATGCCGAGCGGGTCGATAGATCCTTCCGCAGAAATACGCGGGTCGGCTTCAGTTAAGAGTGGAAGCATGTTGGGCACCTGTTTGTGTTGCAACGGCAATCAAGTCAACTTCGTTCACGTATTTGTTTTAGGGGCTCTTAAAGCCAGGCTTGTTTCGATGATCATTAACTCGAAAAGATGCTGCACGTAGGTGTCTTCGTCGTCGTACATGAACAGGACGTGCAAAGCAAATGTCCGAGGACTTCCCGTCCCTTTCCCAAACCCTCCTCGTCCCTGCAAGGCTGCTTTCAGCGGATCAGGAATTTCATCCAAAACACAACAACTTAGTAAACAACAACTTAGTAAAGGACAGGCGATAATCATATTGCATGGAATGAGTCAACCGACCAGCAGTGTCGATAAGAATTCTATTGATCTGAACATAATCAGCATACAATCATGCATGCCCTTTGTAGATGCTTCACACCGGTAGATCAACAATGCGTTTGGGAGTAGACATGAAAAAGATCTCGTCAATTGGAATGGCGATTTGGTTAACGTTAACTTGCATTGAAGGTACTTGGGGACAAAAAGTCACTTTTGCGAAAAAACCTTGCATTCCAACGGGATGAATAGAACCAGAGAGTTTCGGTGTTTCGTCTCCGGGCAACGCGTGAATACGATTAGCCCATACGTTTATGATGGACAGACTGTCTCTGACTACGAGTCCTTTCCCGCTGTACCCGAATCAGAAATGCTCGCTGTTTATTC
>CAZOXC010000218.1:0-5982 GCA_964583205.1 uncultured Pirellulaceae bacterium
GAACCAGGAGACACGTTTGGTAGCGAAGACCCGACTTCCTTGTATATTCCAAGCGTAGGTTTGGCCAAACAAGCGACGGATCCGGTTCCAAACGGTGAACAGTGGGATGTCACCTTCACGCTGGTCTACGAAAACACTGGGACCGTGGCTCTGCATAACTTGACATTGTTCGATGACATTGCCGGTCAGTTTGGTGACGCATTTGTATCTGCAAGCGGCTTGGCAGTGCAGAACTTCGTCGGTAGCGGTTCGGCACCCACGGTGAATTCAGGTTGGGCGTTAGATACGACTCAGTCGATCGTTCAAGGTGGTGCGGTTGAAGTCGGTGACAGATTCGAAGTAGTCTTCACCGTGACGATTGACCCCAACGCGAGTGGCACTTCCACGCAGCTTGATAACCAGGCGACTGGTGCAGGCGAGGCGCTGGATGCCAATGGAAACGCATTGTTGGATAGCGACGGCAATCCGTTGACGGCAACGGACGTCAGCGACAATGGTCTGGATCCTGATGGTGAAAACGGCGCTGAGAATACCATCGATGGTGTTCATGCCAACGATCCAACTCCGATTCGAATCGCCGATCTGGCAATTGCCAAGTCGACGGTGGGTGAGCCGGTGTTGCTGGACATTGGAAACTACGTAGTGACTTACCAGTTGGTCGTCGAAAATATCGGAACGGTTGATTTGACGAACTTGAGTTTGATCGAGGACCTGTCTGACCAGTTTGGCTCGGCTTATGTGGATGCGGGCAATCTGTTTGTAACCGCACCGCCAACGCTCAACGGTAGTCAGATCGCTGTGGACTCGGCCGGGTGGGACGGCTCTTCGTCGATCGAACTGTTGGATGGATCTTCACCGAATACTTTGCTGGTCGGTGACTCGTTTACCTTCGAGTTTACGGTCGAGGTAAATCCTGACTTCGTGACGGAGACTCTGATTAATTCTGTTGACGGTCAAGCGGATGCAATCGGGCCGGACGGAACACTGTTGGTCGACAGCAATGGAGAGCCGCTGGTTGCGGAAGATTCCAGTGACAGTGGAACCGAAACTGATTCGACTAACGCTGGCGAACCAGGTGATACCGGATCGGGCGATGACCCAACTCCAGTGGATATTCCCGAGCGTCCAACCAGCGAAGTCTCTGGCGTTGTTTTCCTGGACAGCAACAATAACGGTGTCCAGGATCTCGGCGAAGAAGGAATCGCCGGAGTTGAAGTGACGATTGAAGGGACCGACATCTTCGGCAACTCGATTACAGAAACGGTTCTTACAGATATCAATGGTCGGTATGCTTTTAGCGACTTGCCTGCTGGTACTTATCGTTTGATTGAAACGCAACCCGAAGGATTCAATGACGGTATCGACAACGGTAACCCGGCCTGGACGATTGGTAACGACGAGTTTTCCAATATCGAACTTGGTTGGGGTGATACATTCGCGGCCAGCAGCTTCGCGGAATTGCCTGAAGGCACCAGTGGAAGTCCTCCAAGTTTGCCTGGAATCGCGCCTTCCGGCGGGTCAATCGGTAGTCTGCTGAGCGGTTTTGCCGGCAGCCCGGGTCCGATTTATTCGGGCAGCCCATTGTCGACGTTGAATGGTGCCTCGCCAGTAACCGGTGGATTCTCGGCAGCTCAGGGCGGCTTTTTGCAAGGTGAAGGTGAGCCAACCGATGGTTCTGGTGAAGGTGCAAGTGTTGTCGGTGAAGCGGGCGAGTCAATCGCTTGTGGCTGTGGCGATTCTGCAGTTCCCAGTCAGCCGGTTCGCATTGTTTACGATTCCTGCGGCAACGCGATTGTGATTCTGGAACCAGTTCCAGTAAATGCTGACGAGCTGACTCCGCAACCGGAAGCAACCGTGGAGACTCCATCCGAAGCTGACAAGATCACGGCTGAAGGTGCCAGTTATCAGGTTCCGCCTGAAGCAACACCTCAGGAAGAGTCCAGTCAGCAAGAAGATCAGGATAAGGTCGAGGTCAACGAAAAGAAGAGAACCAGTTTCCTGGAACGATTCAAGAGTTGGCTCAGTACACCTGCCAGCTTCTAGGATTGGCTGCAGCGATTTGCAACGATGCGGATTAAATTGTCGACTCGACTACGTCTGGACAGGCCGGAAAGTTATCTTCTGAATTATTCTTCGGAATTGATAACTTTGCGCGCGCTCAGTCGATAGATCATCGCTTGAAAAGCCGTATAATCTAATTACTCGAATCGAGCATTCGGGCTAATATGAGAATTAAAGCTGACTTGCGATATCTGTAAATCGGAAAATGACAATGCCAAACCAAATAGAGTCGACCAGATTGAAATTGCTGGCCGTATTTTTTGCCTCGGTCGCGATTGTTGTCACGGGTTGTCAGGACAGTGATGTTCAAATATCCAGTGGCAGCAATCTGATCGATGAACTTGAAGAGAACGTCAGCGATTCTGTTGCAGCGAACTTGCAGGAGAAAACTAATCCGGAGCAACAAGAATCTGCCGAGGCTGATCCGGAGAACGAAGCCGACCCTGAGGCAGCCAACCAAACAGAAGAGCAATCTGGCGAGCAATCTGGCGAGCAATCTGGCGAACAATCAGACGACCAAGCAGGTGGTGACCGGCCAGATGACCAAACAGGCACCAGTGAAACAGGGTCAGGTGATGAAGAATTGAGTGAGATTGAAGCTCTATATCGCAAGCCACTGGATGAGATGACTGAAGACGAGTTGGCTGTGTTGGGTTTCGATACGGTTTTGAAAGATTCGGTTTTGCCTGACGTTAGTGAAGATTGGACTCGAATTGACGAAGGGTATGAAGTCTGGGTTGATCGAGAGAACAAGCAAGTCATTCTGGGCGGCAAGATTTGTTTGCGCCGAGGGCCGCTGGAGATGTTTATTTGTCCGGCCGGCACCAAGGAGCACGAGTCAGTGGTTGCTGCAAATACCAGTGGAGTGGCAATGCACGCGGCTCTGTTGGCGGTCGGAGCAATTCCTGGTTCTCCGGTTGTATATGAACCCGAATACAAAACTGCCTCAGGAACCGAAGTTGCGATCGAAGTGACCTGGCTGGACGAAGATGGCAAGTTGGTCAAAATCGATGGTCGCGAGCTGATCAAAAATACCGAGACCGGAAAGAAGCTCGACATCAACTGGGTGTTTGGCGGCAGTATTACGGAAAAGCATAGTAGCGGCCACGTCTACTATGGTGGCGACGAAGGAATGTTGATTTGTGTTTCTAACTTTACGATCGCCACGATGGACTTGCCCATCGAAAGCTCGGATCTCCAGGACTACTGGCTGTTCGAAGCATTTACTGAAAAAGTGCCTATGCGGGGAACTCGTGTGCTGGTTTACTTGAAGCCAAAACTGGATGACAGCGCTAAGCCGGAAAAAGAAGGCTCAGAGGGCGGTTCGGATGAGCGGCAGGATTCGCCAGAACCGGACAAATCGGACGATGGATTTTCGGACAACAGCCCAGCCAACTAGGATGTATTGAAGGTTCGCAGAACCGTCTGCAGCGAAGTTTCTCGGACGAATGCGGTTTCGGCAAACGCCAGTTTTGATAGGCTCTCTGGCGTTTTGTGTGAACCAACAATAAATTTGTTTGTCGTCTTGGAAGTCGAATAAAACAACCAACAGTCAATTGGAGCAATTTTACAGCGTGTACGATCGAGACAAACCGAAAGCAAATGAAAATGAGATTGCCGTCGTCGCGCGAGTGCTGTTGCCCAGTGATCACTTGGAGCTGGAGCCGCTTGACGAAATTACGGGTCTGGCGGAAACATCGGGAGCGCTGGTGTTCGGTGGCCTGACCCAGCGACGTGAAAAGCCCGATTCGGCCTGTTTCATGGGCAAAGGCAAGGTGGAAGAGTTGGCGCGGCTGGTTGAGTTTCATGCTGCGGATGTCGTGTTGTTCGATAATAATCTTTCGCCCGGCCAAAGACGTAACCTGGAGAAAGAACTTAAGGTCAAAGTGGTCGACCGGACCGAATTGATTCTGGATATTTTTTCTACGCATGCTCAAACCTACGAAGCTCGACTTGCGGTCGAACTTGCGCAACTTGAATATTCATTGCCGCGATTAAAGCGCATGTGGACACACTTGTCGAGAATCAAGATGGGTGTGGGGATGCGTGGTCCTGGTGAAAAGCAACTTGAGACTGACCGGCGGCTGGTGGAAAAACGCATTTCGGATTTGAAGGCCGAGTTGCGACAGGTTGAAAAGCGAAAAGAGAGGACGGTCTCGTCGCGCCGAGGGTTCATGACGGTGTCGCTGGTGGGTTACACGAATGCCGGCAAGAGCACCTTGATGAATGCCTTGACCAAGGCCGATGTGTTGGCGGAAGACAAATTGTTTGCGACTCTGGATACACGGACTCGCCGCTGGCACTTGCCCAGTTGGGGGCCGGTTTTGCTGAGCGACACTGTGGGATTCATTCGAGATTTGCCACACAATCTGGTAGCCAGTTTTAAAGCCACCCTGGAAGAGACTCGGCAAGCAGACCTGCTGTTGCATGTGGCAGACGCCAGTAACCCGGCAGTCGTGGAGCAAATCAATTCTGTCTTCAAGGTTCTGCAGGACATGGAGATAGATGCAAAAGATACGTTGTTGGTGCTGAACAAGATTGATCACCCGGATGCCGAGAAACATTTGTCTCGGCTGGCGGATCGCTATCCACACGCGGTGACCGTGTCGGCGAAATCGAAGGATGGATTTGATCGGCTGGCGCAGGCGGTCAGCGACGCGTTGAGCAGATCGTTTCGAGAGGTTGACATTGAAACAGGTGTCGGAAACGGCCGGTTGCTGGCCTACCTGGCTCAGCATGGCGAAATTTTGTCGACTGAATATCAGGAAGACAAGGCAATCATTCACTGCCGGATTCCACAAAAGTACCTGGGCCGCATCAGTGACGAGAATACGACCATCCAGGATCACGTTGATTCTCCAGACGCTCAGTTGGAAACGGATAATGCGAGCCCCAGTTCAGAACTTGATAATCCGGTCGATGAGCTTCCATCTTCGATGGATGATGTAGCCTGATGCCGCGTCGATCACTCTCAGGCAAGCGAGTCATCATTACCGGCGCATCGAGCGGCATTGGCTATGAATTAGCTCGACAATTGTCTAAAGAAAAATGTCGCCTGGCGATTAATGCTCGCCGAGCCGATCGCTTGCAGGAGCTTGAGCAGACCATTCGCGATGCCGGCTCGGAAGTGATCCACGTGGCGGGCGACATCTGTGATCCCGCAGTCCGCAATCAATTGCTTGAACAAACAGCCGACAAATTCGGTGGCATTGATATCTTGATCAACAACGCCGGTGTGGGCGCGATTGGCGAGTTCATCGAGGCCGATGAAGAACGTCTCCGCAAAGTTATGGAAGTCAATTTCTTTGCGCCGGCCGAATTGACTCGCAGTGCCCTGCCCTTTCTAAAGTCTGGTGAGCAAGGACTGGTCGTCAATATCAGCAGCGTTTTGGGACATCGAGCAGTCCCCATGAAAAGCGAATATTGTGCGAGCAAGTTTGCTTTGCACGGACTCTCGGATTCGCTGAGGGCCGAGTTGGCCGATCAGGGAGTGGATATGTTGTTGGTCAGTCCTAGCACGACAGACAGCGAGTTTTTCGATTCCGTATTGGAGAATTCGACCGGTAAAAGCTGGAAATTGTCATCAGCCCAGTCGCCTGAAGTGGTGGCTCGAAAAACGATCTCGGCAATCCAGCGCAATAAACATGAGATCATTCTGACCTGGTCCGGCTGGGGGCTTGTTTGGCTGGATCGCTTGTTTCCCTCGATTGCGAATCGAATGGTTGCCAGGTTTGGCAAGTCGCCAAAGTAACGGGCGGCAATTCTTACCGGGGAAAGCATCCCCGTGCAAAGCCGCAAGTTTTGCATAAAATAGCGACCTTCAAAGGATTCTTTTTTTGAGCTGTTATGAACACTGACGGAAATACTGACGGAAACAACGAAGAACATACGCCCGAGGATCTGGATCGGATTAGTGAGGTG
>CAZOXC010000219.1:0-5975 GCA_964583205.1 uncultured Pirellulaceae bacterium
GACATCAAGTGTCTGGCCGTTAGCGTCCTGGAGAACTCGACTCAAGCTACCATGCAAAATTCCATCTTCACCAAACGAGAGCGGCGCGGCATGGTCGCCGGGATTTCCACTCCTGCCGCCCGCTTCCACTCCGATCAATTCGACATCGGTTTTGGCAACAAAAGGATAAAACATTCCCGCGGCGTTACTTCCTCCGCCAACGCAGGCCACCACAACATCCGGCAGTCGATCGAGTTGCGATCCGCATTGCTCGATGGTTTCTTCGCCGATCACGGACTGGAAATCACGTACGATCCGAGGAAAAGGATGTGGGCCCACCGCCGAACCCAGCAAATAATGCGTCGACTCGACACTAGCCATCCATTCTCGCATCGCTTCGTTGATCGCGTCGCGCAGCGTTCGAGATCCAGATTCGACCGAACGGATCTCGGCACCCAGCAATTTGATACTTCGCACGTTGGGGCCCTGTCGCCGGATATCCTCGACACCCATATAAACGATGCACTCAATTCCGAAGTGAGCACAAGCAGTCGCTGTTGCTACGCCATGTTGGCCCGCTCCAGTTTCAGCCACAACTCGACTTTTGCCCATTCGCTGAGTCAGTAAAGCCTGCCCGATCGTATTATTGATTTTGTGCGAGCCCGTATGGTTGGTATCTTCTCGCTTGAGCCAGATTTGAGCGCCGCCGGCCTGCTCAGTCAACCGTCTGGCAAAATACAAAGGCGATGGCCGGCCAACGAAGTCTCTCAACAGACTCCGAAACGAGTTTTGAAATTCCTGATCCTGAGTGGCAGAATCGTATTCCTGCTCCAATTGCATCAGCGCTGGCACAAGTGTTTCCGGCACGAACCGACCACCGTAATTCCCAAAACGGCCATGTTCGTCCGGCAAGTGCGAGTCGCTATGTGCAGTGGTCAGGAATTTCGGCACTGTTTGTCCGGCTGAAAATATTAATGTGAATTGCCAAGTGCAGCTTGACCAGTGTGATTGCCCGGTATGCCAATCGTCAACCGCCCGTAAACTGATAAAATAAGCGGCAGACCAATTTTCGATCGGCTCCAACACAACAGACTATCGTGCCAGAATTACCCGAAGTTGAAACGATGCGGCGAGGCATCCTTGCACTGCAAGGTGCCGTCATTTCACGAGTTTCCAAACCGCCCTGCAAGAAACGCCCGATTCAAATTCAACCAGGAATCCGGGCCATCAACGGGCGACTCGCCGGAAAACGACTCGATAGTATTGATCGCTGGGGCAAACGACTGATCCTCCGCAGTGGCGAACACCGGCTGGTCATCGAGCCTCGCATGACCGGAAATATTCTAATCTCCGATCCCCCCACCAGTGAACATCTTCGTTTGAGAATCGAGTTCAAATCCAAAGACACGGACATCCTTTTTTGGGACCGCCGAGGATTGGGGACGGTAACTCTGTATAACCAAAAACAGTTTGATACCCGGTTCGGCGACGGTCAATTGGGACCCGACGCACTGACGATTAAACTCTCCGAATTGCAATCCAATCTGCAGCAAAGGAAGATCGAGGTCAAAGTGGGATTGCTCGATCAAAAAGCTGTCGCCGGGATCGGAAACATCTATGCATCGGAGATCCTGTTTCTGGCCGGCATCGACCCCAGAGCCCGCTGCTCGCGAATCACCAAACCACAATGGGAACGAATTCATCACCAGACAGGAATCGTTCTTGAGCAGGCCATCCAACACGAAGGGTCAACGCTGGGCGACGGCACCTATCAAACGGCCGTCAACGAACCCGGACGTTATCAGAACCAACACCGGGTTTACGATCGAGAAGATGAACTTTGTGAACTCTGCCGCTCCACAAAGATACGACGGATTGTCCAAGCACAACGCTCGACCTACTACTGCCCCGGCTGCCAAAAGAAAACCGACCGCTAGTTCGTCGCAACGGGCGTTTTAGTCAGATTGCCAATTTTGGGCTGCAACGACGGTTGAGAAGTCTTGGCCATCGGCAACTTGATTGTAAAACAAGTGCCCTGCCCGACCGTACTTTCAACTCGAATCCGACCCTTGTGGGCATCGATGATGTTGCGGCAGGTGTACAGTCCCAGCCCCGTGCCACCTTTTCCAGATTCATCCGGACCATCTTTGGTCGAGAAGCCGGCGTCAAAAATCTTTGGCAACTTTTCCTGTGGAATACCCGTTCCGAAATCACGCACGCTCAGAGCAACCTGTTGACTCGCTTCATCCGCGTTCAGCCCGATCAATAATCGGCCGCCATCGGACATCGCCTGGCGAGCATTGATCAGGAAATTCAGAAACACTTGCTGGATCTGATTTCCATTGGCCCAGACAGGCGGAGCCTCGCTCATGTTGTACTCGACACTCACTCGGTACTTTTGAAACTCGCGCTCCATCAAGATCATGGTTTGCTCAACCAACTGTTTGAGGCAGGTGGTTTCAAACCGCTCGGAACGATTCCCAGCCATTCCCAACACGGAATTGGTGATCTGATTGGCTCGATTGCTAGCAGCAAGGATCTTTTCGAAAGCTTTCGTACGAGTCGGATCATCCTGATGTCGCAACCCCATGCGAGCATAGTTGATCACTGTCATGAGCACATTGTTGAACTCATGGGTTGTCGTTCCCACCAGTTCGCCAAGACAACTGAGTTTCTGCGATTCAGCAAGCTGAACCTGCAATTGTGAAACTTGTTGGCGAAGTTGTTCAACTTCGGTTGGCTGATTGTTTGTCGTTTGAGTTCCAGACATGGATGCTCGGCAAATGAAACAAGTCGGTTGGCGAGTGGGCGAGAGCGATCACTGCAATACAAGGACGCATCCGTTTTATCGTCGAATTCGACTTCGTTTCTGAACGGTATCTCACTATAATCTGCCCCGCAAATGGGGTGGCTCATTGATGGAACATGGCCACAAACTGAATTGAAAGCAGGGATGCAATGAATACTGTCGTGCAACTGGAAAATTTGCTCGGTTTGGCAAAAGAATTGGGTTACGAAGTTCGTTACGAATCTCTTGGTGGCGCCGGGGGCGGAGTGTGTGCACTTGGCACTCGCAAGCTAATGTTGTTGGACGTCGGCCAGACTACGGCAGACCATCTGGAAACCGTAAAGGACGCCTTGCAACAAGACGCCGCATTCCGCAACGAGATGCTTGCGCCTCCACAACGAAAAGCCGCCTGACGGCAATTCACTAATAGGCAGACTCGGCGATTCCTGACGAGTCCACTCGCCAGGGCAACCAGGCCAGCACAAAATCCTCAACGGAGATATCGGTCTTCTTGGGGCGCAGAGTCATATCTTCGATTTCCAGGTTATCGACGACCAGCTTCTCTTCGATTTCCTCGATGGCCTCTTCGAATTCGGCCTCCAGATCCTCGTATTTCTCTTTCAATTCCACGAGATTGTCCTGGGCACGAGCGATGTCTTTGCGCTGTGTCGCAGCCCGACCAATCGATTTCACACTGGAAGATCGACGTCCGGACTTTCTTCCCAGCAACGCACCCATGATCGAACTTCCGGCTGACAACACCGAGTCCAGGCGGCTCTGTTTGTATTGATCGCGTTCAACATCCACCTTGTCTTCGGCACGTCTGATTCTATCGGCCAGAGTTTCAAATTTGGATTTGTAACGCTTGCGAAGTTTTTCGACTTCCGTATCTCGCTTTTCCGATACGGATTGCTCGAGCCTGACTTTGAAATCACCCAGCGATTCGCCGTACTGTGAATAGGCTTTGAAGTTAGAGCACTTGTAAACCGTAATCTCCTGAGTCCGGTACAGGAAGTCTTTCAGCTCTTTCTCCCAGGTACTGAAGTTCTTTTTCTTTTGCAATTCGGAAGGAATTTCGGCAAACTCCCCTTCGTCTTCGGGATCCAGATCAAAGTCCAGCGGCGAAGGCAGTTGGGCCGCGTCATCCCAGACTTCGTCACTCAACTCCTGGCCCTTTACTTCAACCAGATAAGTCTGTTCGACCCATTCATCAATTTTGTAAGTTGATCGAGTAAAATGTAAACGTCCAACACCAACAAGTGCGGGACGATACACCAGACGATCGCCCGAACCGATCCGTTGTTGCAGTTCGACAAACCGTTGCTCGACTTCATTCGGGATAATCTGACGCGGATCGATTTTCTTTTCGGCTGGCGGCGAAGCCACAATTTTTTCGGCGGTCCGGCTGGAGCGTTCCGAAGTTGCCGCAGAGCCCGCTGCCGGAGCGGGCGTATCACCCACCAGTTTTTTCAACTGCTGCTTGGTCAAGGGACCTCGCAAGTAGCTCATGGCCCAGCGAGTCTCAAACACCACCGGTTCACTTTCATGCACATTGTTCATAAAGAACACGCGGCTACTCAAGTTCGACAAAATTTCCTCGATGCGACCACGGTCGAAAGTCGCGCCAGTCGAAGCTGCAGCCCCTTCCAGCCCCTCGATGACCCGAGCCTTGTCCCGCTCGGTCTGCAACCGGCCCAGGAACCAGGTTCCCGTGTTCGATAATCCTTTGTAGTCAAGGTCTACCGGGTTTTGAGTCGCCAACACGACACCCAAACCAAAGGCGCGAGCCTGTTTGAGCAACGTCAACATGGGAGTCTTGGAGGGCGGATTTTTCGAAGGCGGGAAGTAACCGAACACCTCGTCCATGTAAAGCAACGCTCGCAAACTGGATGTACCAGCCTGTGACCGCATCCAGGCCAAAACTTCGTTGAGCAGAATCGTGACAAAGAACATTCGCTCGGCATCGCCCAGGTGAGCAATGGAAATGATCGAGATGCATGGCTTGCCGTCTTCGTTGTGCAGCATGCGTTTAATGTTCAGCGGCTCGCCCACCATCCAACTGGAGAATGAAGGCGAGGCCAACAGATTGTTCATCGTCATCGCCAGTTCCATTCGATCCTTGCTGGGAAAGAATGTATCCAGGTCCATAATGCCCACTCGCTCAAACGGTGGCGACTGAATCTCGCTGATCATTCGACCCAGGTCCAGATCACGACCCTCCTTCCAGGCATGACTGAGAATGTTCGAGATCAAAATGTGTTCCCGGCTGCGAATTGGGTCAGCATCGATTCCCAACAGCGCCAGCAAACCTGATACTGCAGATTGAATCCGCTCGCGAAAAGCATCGGAATCGTCAATCACTTCCTGCGATGGTGCCGAGAATGATTTGAGAATGGTAATTGGGCGTCCGGTGGTGCTGCCGGGCGTGTACACATTCATGTCGACGGTATCGCGAAGCTTTTGAATTCGGGCGCCGTCCTGCCCCCAACTCTCCAGCCCTTTTTTCCACTTCTTCGATTCGGCAGCCGCGAATTCATCCGGGCTCATGCCCTTGCGCGCGGCCTGACCTTCGTCAACCCAAGGTCGAAAATCGCCAGGACTGAGATCAGGAAAAGTCAGCAACAGGTTGGCAATATCGCCTTTGGGGTCGATGACAATTGCCGGAATTCGATCAATGCCTGCCTCTTCCAGCAAGTCCAGACACAAACCGGTTTTTCCACTTCCCGTCATCCCCACGACCACTGCGTGAGTTGTCAGGTCCTTCGAGTCATACAACAAGGGCAGTTCGGTCGTCTTGCCGGTTTCCACGTCAAATTCGCGGCCCATGTAGAAAACGCCAAGTTTTTCAAAGTCCTTCATCGTCGATTCCTGCAGCTTCCGTTTTCAATCAGAGTTCAATTCGAGTTTGATCCGAGCCCAATTGCCATCCTGGTCCGATTTAAAGTATGCCATTCGATTCGGTTTCTTCCAACCCTGCCAAACGGGACCAACGGGCTTTACAATGCACACATGACTTCAACACTGATTAAAAATGCTCGTGTCGTTTTCCCGAACGAGACAACTCAAGCCGATGTCTTGATCAAAGACCAGAAAATCGTCGCCGTTGACGCCGCAGTTCATACAGTGGCCGACCAGTCGATCGACGCAAATGGGCTGTACTTGCTGCCAGGGGTTGTCGATGACCAGGTTCACTTTCGCGAGCCCGGTT
>CAZOXC010000220.1:0-5975 GCA_964583205.1 uncultured Pirellulaceae bacterium
AGAAGAAATCCCTGACCCTGCAACTTTCGTCGCGGAGCCAGGGATTTTTCGTTGTGCGCCCCCCGGGACTTGAACCCGGAACCTGCGGATTAAGAGCGACGGCTTGGCTTTACCGGGTGGTCACGCCTGGTCACGAAAAGTATTGATAAATCAGCGTCGAATCAGGATTCGGCTTCCGGATTGTCACCTTTGATCCCGGCTAGTCTCGCCCGATCACGGATCTCCCGTGACCACCTCGTGACCACGGAAACTAGGCATCGGTCGGCTCCCAGTTGATACGGTATGCCTCATGGGCGGGCTAACCACGACTGATGGCACTGACCCGTTGGCCAAATTCCGTCTTCTGCTTGGGTTGGCGCGGCCGACTTCATTGGGGCGTGCAGGTACTGAACTCCTGAGTGGATCTGCTGTTGACCTCGCTGACACGGCCCAAGTTCGTTTGGCAGCAGCGAGGCCGGATGGGCTCATCGGTGGGGACACTGCTACCTGGGAGCTTGTTCTCTCAACCGCATTCTCTGAGGGGCGGCTTCGAATCGTGGTTTCTGCGATGACGCGTGAACAGGCGTTGCAAATGGGTGAGGACGAAAGAGACCCAAATCCGGCGCCAGATGCTTGGCAAGTTGCCCACGGTCGTTGGGAACTGTTCAATTGCGTTGTCCTGGACGTCAAGTACTAGGTGATCATTGGAGTACTTGTTGGAGCGGCACTCTCGATGGCGAGGCCCTTTTTGTAAGGCTTTTTCGGAAAGCCTGAATGTCGGAGAGTCTTGAATCTGGGTTTTCCTCAACAAACTTTACGACTTCGTCGCCGATCGCTGCGAGTTGTTCGTTGGTCAACGATCCAGCGGCTGGCTCGTATGGTTCAAGAAATCCGAAGACTCGGTCCTTCTTGGTCACATAAGCTGGCTTCTTGCTGAACAGCACGTCGTTGATAACCCCGGAGGCAGAGTTGTTGATCTCCGAGGAAGTTAGTTCGGTTCGAGTAGCTCCTGGCAAAGAGTAAGCAGCAACTTCGTGGACTCGGTCGACGGTCGGTGGGTTGATAACAGCGACTACAACTCCCCGCTTTGAAATCAGCACCCGCCGGTTTTGCTCGAGAGCTTCAAAAACGGATGAACTCTCTGCCTTCAGTTGTGAGACCGGAATTGGCCCTAAGTCGTCAGAACGCATCTTGTTCCTTTTGCGGGTAGTAATTGGTGTGGGCGTGAGACACATGTTCTATTATCTGAGACGAGTGTCCAATACCTGTCTCCCAAGGTACCTAGGGGGATAGGGTTTTACAAGCAATTTTTCATTATTATCAAGGTGCAGGAAAGTGCCGGAGGTCTGGAATGTCGTTGTACGGGTCTGGTGGAGCCGCCTATCGTGACGCCACGAAGTGGCTGATTGGGTTTGCGCCGATAGCTTCGATGATTGCCGTTGGGGGCGCCGTCGTGGCCCCACTCGCTCAACAGAATGGCACCTCAAGCGTGGACTCTGCGCTGTGGTTGGGAGTTGGTATAGCGTTCGTACTGATAGGTATCGCTTTGGTTCTTGGCGCTGGAAGTGCGGTGCTGCTCACGCACGCGAATGACTTTAGCGAGATCTCCAGCAAGCCATCGCAGCTGGACGCTGCATTCGCAGCAGGTGTCGGAGTCCCTTACTATTTTGCCTCGACCAAGTTCATAGATGAGATGCAGGAACTGGCAAGCGGAACAGCTGCACCAGATTCCGACGTTGCTAAGCGGGCACTACACGTGACGGGACCACTTCAGGAATGGGCCCTTACCCAGAGGTTGAGGTCGCGTTGGGGTTACTTTGTCGGATTCTTCGTTTTGGGATTGAGCATGACGCTTGGTGGATTAGTGCTTAGCGCTCTGAATATTCGAGATGTTCCGGTACAGCCAATCCGCGTCGAGTTACGCGGTCCCATTCCCTCTAGCGGCGTAGCCAGCGATCGATTCGACTGTCGGGACCCGGAGAATGCTGAGTTTTGGTTAGTGGCAGGGACTTGGGACGAGCCTGTCCTGGAGGTAGATGGGCCGGGTTGTTCAGGGATTCGGTGGACTCCGCGAGATGGCACGGACGCTCGACCGACGCAGGCGAACTAATGGCCGCCCACTCCGAGAACTTGCTGGAAGCGTTAGTGGCGACTAGCGAGCGCGTGGGATTGCGTCTAGTTACCTTCACCGAGGTGCTGAGTAGAGCGGATGTTTCGCGCGCAACGGCATACCGACTATTTCCGGACGGCATAGATGGCCTACTCGGGGCAATGGAGGATCAATTAGCTGATCAGACATTCCTCGGCATAGGGAAAGAAGTCCTCTCAACACGCAAAGGTTTGGTGTTCAGCGATGTAGTGGAGATGGCAGTCAGGAACTATGTCGTTGCTGCAAGGGAGTCACAGCTTTTCAGAGTGTTTGGCGGAGACGCCGAGGCTATCAATCGTCATTTGTTGAGCTTTTCGAATTCTCCGATCGGAGCGTTACGTAACTTCATTTCACAGAGCAGCTACATGTTCGGTGCCTTTGGTGGAGAAACTCACGAGACCAGAACGGCTGTCGATCGACTTGTATGGGCAGTCATGACAGAGCTTGCTAGTGACTTGATATTCGGCAATCAAGCTTGGCCCGATCACGCGAGGCTTAAAAACATGATTGAGTTTTTACTCAGTCGTTATAGCGATGCTGAGAGTCCGACAGTTCTGAACCCGCAGGCTCTCGTGCCTCTGATTTCTTGGAGTCAAACACACGAAGCGCCGTAACGCTGCATCGTTTCATTTGGGTGCTCGATGCTTATGTTTGCCTCAGCCTGCGGCTTGAGTCGAATCGACAAATTCGGGGTTTGTCATGGAGATCGTGCGACCAGGAACGGCAATCGTTCGGTGCTGCCGAAAGTAAGAGCCGCTACTCCCTGTGACCGCGAATCGCCTCGAATGCTGTATGCGCATGACGTATTGTCGTTTCTATATCGTCGGTTGAATGAGCTGAGGAGAGAAACCAGTTGTGACGCGGATGAACGAAAGATCCCAGCGCCGCCATCTCTACAGCAAAAGCTCTCATTAGTACGTCTTGGGAGTCGCCATGTATGCGGACGCTCGGCATGGCTGGAATTCCGCCCAAACGTAACTTGAACCCGTTCGACTTCGCAGCGAGCCGAAGTCCAGTCGCGAGTTGTTCACCGAGACCCTTTACTACCGCCACTGTGCCTTCTTGCTCCATCAGTTCAAGATTCGCAATCGCGGCCTTCATCGAAGGTGAGTCATTCCAGTATGTACCTGAGATGAAGACTTCTTCGGCTGCCGACCGGAGCTCCTTGACCCCGCACGTGACTGCCAGAGAATGGGTATTTGCGAGAGCCTTGGAGTAGCACATGAGGTGTGGACGAAAACCAAATGCCTGGTGCGACCCTCGCAACGATGTGCGAAATCCTGCGCGAATGTCATCCAGAATTATCAAACAATCGTTTGAAGCAGCGATCTCTTGGATTCCTTCGAAAAAGCCTTCAGCTGCCAGGACGCTATCGCCGGGTATCGGGTGATGGAAAGGCGGTATGAGGATCGAAGAGATGTCACCGGAGAAACGCTCGACAGCGTCACTGACAGAGTCAAGGTCATTCCAACGAAAGGTGCGAACTAAGCCCGAGTCGTGTTTGTTTTGGCCAGGGCCAAAGTTGCTCCAGTTACACCAAAAGTGGCTGCCGTGGTACGAATCCTCGACCGACACGACGCCTCTGCGTCCAGTTGCAGCGCGGGCTATAAGAACTGCAATTGTGACCGCATCGGATCCATTGCGGCCGTAAGCGACCCAGTCGGCGCCAAGAATGGTTTGCTGGAGCTTCTCCGCTAGCTCGTGAGATGCCTCTCGTGCAAGACTCAGGTTCGATCCTTGTCGCATTTCTTGTATCGCTGAGTTGTCGATTTTCTCATTCGCAAAACCGGTAATCATGGAGCCAGACCCGCAGAGATAGTCGATGTAGCGATTCCCATCTACGTCCCAGAAGTAGGCCCCCTTCGCACGCGAGGCGAATAGCGGGAAGCTCCCAAAGTCGTCGATGCCCGGGTACTTGTTGTGTCCCCAGATACCCCCAGCTACGGAGGATGAAGCTCGGCTGTACATCCGTTCTGATTTCCTATGGGTGTACTCAAAGCGTGTCATTTGTTCATATCTCGGTACTTTCGCACCGCCTTTTTGAGTTTCCTGCGTTTCTTCCCTTCGAGAAACTGTGTGACTCTCGCAGCGTTGCCGACACTGCCGATTTGTTGGTACAAACTGAGAGCCTCGCTGGCGGCCAAAGCGGAATCTGTGAAGTTCTTGAGGTCTGCTGCCGCCAAAGCACTCTCAAAGAGAGAGCTAGCCAAGCCCGATGGGGCACCGGCACTACGCCTGTGCTCAATCGCAGTGTCAAGCTCGAGCTTGGCAGTGGCTGCATTCCCTCGCCCACGGTGGATCTTTCCAAGCGACTCAGAGGTCCAGGCGATGCCTTCGTGGATTCCTTGATCGATGAAGCTTTGCTTAGATTCGAGAAGAAGTGACTCAGCGCGGTCACCGTCTTCTCCCTCGCTTAGCAGCGCCTCCGCAAGAAAGGACTTGGACATGGCGATCCAGCGCTCATCTTGAAGCTGTATCCAGAGAGTGAGGGCCTTTTCTAGGAGTCCAACAGCCCGCTCATGATCGCCCGCTCTGGAGGCCTGTCTGCCTTGATTGCGCACGCAAATCGCAAGTACGTCGCTATATCCGTGCTCGATGGCAGCTTGGAGCGCTCGATCGGTTAGCTCGGCTGCCCTTGAATGCTCTCCCTCCCGTTCATGAATCCATGCAAGCTCATACACAGAATGCCAGTGATAGGACCGATCGTCGACGGCTCCCTCTGCCGCTGCGAGTACCAGATTACTCAGGCGAACTCGTCGCTCGAAGCTGCTTCTATCCGTAAGAAACTCTCCCGCGATGTTGAAGAGACTCAGAGCGAGCTCATGATGCTCGTTCTGTGCCAGCCATTCGAAAGTGTGAAGCAGGGCGTCATAGTCAGCGGCGAACTCGGTTGGGTTGCGAAAATACTCAGCCGGGTCGAATCTCTCCTCAAAGAAGGAAGCGAGAGAACGGTAAGACAGCGCTTTTCTTGCTTGGCTTATCTCTGGATGTAAATCGCGGGTTGCAGGCGAAGCGTTGAATCGGTTCGCCCTAGTCTCGACTAGATCCAGGTTCTGAAGGGGTAAAAGAGCCGAGCGGGCGACGCTGAGCCGAATGTCAAGAACTGAGCCAATGGATTCAGGACTCAGCGTCGACCCGATGGCACAAAGAAGATGTAGTACTCGCTGTGATTCATCGTCCAACAGTTCGAATGAACGCCGGAAAATGCGGTCCCACTCGGGGTTTTCTGAATTCTGAAATCGGAACCGCACGGTTTCGACAGTGGTCGCCTCGTCGATCTCGAATTGTCTGAACATCCAGGTCATCGCCCGTGGATTGTTGTGACCCGCCTCAGCCAAAGCGAGCAAGACCTCTTTCCCCATTCTTGGGGGCGATAGTGAGTGCTTCGCCAGGCCATTTAGAAACTCGGCCGACTCTTCATCTGTCATCGGGCCGAGACGCAGTCCTAGCCCCTGAGAAGGGCTGAATAGACTTGTGATTACTGCCGCTGCCGACGTATCTGCCAGAAACTGCTCAACCTTCGCACGGTCGGTTTGGCTCGCTGCTTCGAAGTTGTCGATGAAGATAGCGAAGTGGGCACTACCTAGCAGTCGTGCCGCTGTGGATGCTCTCGCCTCTTGACTAAAGGGCACTGTGTTTGGACCTGGACTAAGCGCGTAGCAAATCCGGCTTTGTACTTCGTCGAGCGAAAAGCTGACCATCGACTCGGCGTCCAGCCAGATCACTCCAGTGCCCCTCGCTGAGTACAGGCGGTGAGCTACATCCTTTGCCAGAGTTGACTTTCCCACTCCACCCGCACCCCATAGCGTGACCAGGGATCCATTTGCTAGGCGCTCACTGACAGCTG
>CAZOXC010000221.1:0-5966 GCA_964583205.1 uncultured Pirellulaceae bacterium
CGGTGGTTCCCGATTTGGCAAGCCTTGATGGCGAGTCCGAGAAGACTCGGGAAATGTATGGCTTGAATGCCAAAACCAAAGGCACAGCAACCTTTGGACGACAGTGCCTGTTGGCGCGTCGCATGTTGGAAAAAGGAGTCAGGTTTATCGAGTTAACCTGTCCGTCGGTTGGGCACGATCGTTGGGATCAACACGGGAACCTGGCCGCCGGACATATGGACAATGCCACAGCAGTCGACCAGCCGATTGGTGCTTTGCTGACTGACCTCAAACAGCGGGGACTGTTCGAAGAAACGCTGGTAGTTTGGTCGGGTGAATTTGGCCGCACACCTTTTGCCCAGGGCAGCAACGGTCGAGACCACAACCCTTTCGGATTTTCACTTTGGATGGCTGGCGGAGGTATCAACGGCGGCACTATCTATGGAGCGACTGACGAATATGGATACAAGGCCATCGAAAACAAAGTCGAGATTTACGATTTGCACGCCACCATGCTGCACTTACTGGGAATGGACCATGAACGACTGGTTTATCGCTGGAGTGGACGTGATATGCGATTGACCGATGTTCATGGTAAAGTAATCGAAAAGATTCTGAGCTAGAAAGGAAATTCAATGGACTCGATTGATCTAGAGAAGCTGGTTGATGGCGGCGAGGGCATCACGACCGTTCGAACCAGTCAAATTTTCGAAGGCAAAAATATTCGATCCTGGAATGGCATCAAATATAAAGCCGGACTGAGTGCCAAGAACACGTCAGCACAAAAACTTTCAATGAATGTCGCGACCGTGGCACCGGGCGCTGTCGCTTACGCCCATATCCATGAAGGATTCGAATTGATGCTGTACATCATGCAGGGTCGAGTGCGACACATCTTCGGTGATGAGCTCAAGCAGACGATTGATAACCAGGCTGGCGATTTTATTTATATCGAGCCCGGCGTTCCACACGAAGTTTACAACTTGAGCGACGAGGAACCGGTGGTTGCAGTCGTTGCCAGATCTGACGCAACGGAATGGGAGAACATAATTCCCTACCCCAGCGAACGCCGCACTCAAGACGACGTTCACGAGTAGTCAAGCGACCGTACAACAGTTGTTGGGCAACCCTTACTCGCAAGAGCCACCGTTACTCGGACGAATCATCCTTCTTGGATTTTCGAGTACGAATTTGCTCGACCAATTTCTGAAATTCGCTTTTCTCGGAAGGCGACTGCACGGTTTCCATGGCCTTGGCTTCGGCGCGGATCGCGGCGGTCTTCATTCCCATCTCTCGCAGCATCATGGCCTTGTGTAGCAACGATTCAGCTCGCAAGTCTGAAGGCATCGCCAGGTTGCTGGCGAATTCATCAAGTGCTTTAAGGCCTTCCTCTTGTTTACCAAGCTCCCACAAGGCGTCGGCCTTGGCACCACTCAATTCAACCAGCAGATCCGGTTGAGTTGCCGCAGCCACCATCGCCTTGTCGAATGCGCCGATAGCTTCTTCATATCGATCCATGCTGTCCAGCAATTCACCCTTGGCCACTACCAACAGAAGATTATCAGCGTTGCCTTTGATTTCCTGATCGAGATAGCTCAGTGCTTCGTCCTTCTGATCCTGTCCCACCAGCAAATAAACTTTCTTAATCACCAGTCGCTGCAAACCATCCACAGTCAACTCGGGCATAGCAATCATTTTGTCCAACAGAGTATTGGCGGATTCGAAATCATCCAGCCTGTTAAACAAACCCAACTTGGTCAGGTTGATTTTGTGCACGACATCGGCCGGCAATTCCATTTCGGTCATTCGCTCGTCGATATAGGCAATCGCGTCTTCCGGTTTTCGCAATCGAGCCGCGATGACAATATCGGTCATCAATTCCTTGCGAAGCTGACGATCTTTAGCCGCATAGTATTTTGTTCGCAGACCAGCCACGTCGGACTTGTCGAGTTCCACAATCTCTTCGATCACTGACTCGTAATAAACTTCAGCAATCTCGGTTGTCATCTGAGAAAGAGCCTGATCAAGCAACTGAGCTTTTTCCAGGCCCTCGGCAGCTCGGGCTTTCTCAAACAATTCCTCTCGATTTTTCCGAGCGGTATAAAGAGAATCAATGTGTGTGACGTAGTCGCCGGCCGAACCCTCTCGACTGCCGGAAAATGCATAAGGCCGCTGTTCACTGTCGACCAGCACAATCGTCGGGTAGCCTGCCACTCCAAATTTGGATTGCCATTCGTTGTTTTGTTTTTTCAGCTCTTCGCTTTGTTCAGTCTTCTGTGGAAAGTCACAGATGACCAACACATACTTTTCGCGAACTTTTTCGAAAAAGTCCGGTTGGCTCAAAACATCTTTCTCAAGTTGCATACAGGGCGGACACCAGTCAGAACCGGTGAACAATATCATCACGTCTTTGTTGTCTGCTTTGGCCGCTTCAATGCTCTCGGCGACATTCTCAGACCAGATTTCGTCAGCATTTGTTGTTGCACAGTAATTGCAAACAAATAAAATAATTGCCAATGCTGACAAAAAGACTCGAGTTGAACCGGTCAACATGATATTCCACTCCAATGGGATTTGATTTGAGGATGCTCTTATCTTAACTTTACGTCACAACTTCGGCAAATTTCAGACATCAATCTTTGCCGATTCTGGACCTTCCCGCGCATGTTTTTCAAGCACATTTGGACGAAATCGTGCCAACGGTCCTTAAGCCTAAGCGAACAGTATTATGCACAATTGGCTTGATCACCATATAATCAACCATGTTTTGACACATTTGTTACGAGACGGCATTCAAATCAGGAGAGGTATCAATGAAATTTCCAAAAACTCCAGTATTACTGGCTACAGTTCTGACATTCTGCTTGAGTCAGAGCCTGCTGAATGCCCAGCTTAGCGAAACTCGCTTGACGCAGTTTGTCGGTGCTAACGATGCAATCATCATTAATTTCAATTTGGCGAAGGTGGTTGAGAATGTTGACAAAGACTCAGAACACTTCAAATACCTCAACAAGCTTATGATTGAAGAGACCGGCATGGATCTCAGCAGAACCAAAACTCTGTTTTCCACACTGCCTCTAGACCCGGAACCGGATGAAGAAAGATACGAAAGCATAATGAATTTCAATTCGCTCGCAATCGAATTCGACAACGGCTACGACCTGGACTCGTTCATCGCAAAGCGTTTTGAATACTACCAGGATAAAGTCACAATTAACGATGACTGGCACGAATATCGCTTGCACGAAGTTAACGAAGACTGGGAACATTTTAGTTTATGCACCATCAATGACGCCATAATTATTTTGGGTCATAACAGATCAATCAAATCTCGTATCGATGGAATTGAATCCCACGAGCAACGGGGAGCTCGAGTCTTGACAGAGATTAACCTCGATGCCCCTTTCAGCATGGCGATGGATTTGACCGAATTGGATGAGCGATCCAAAGAAAATTTCGGTGCAATAATGTCTGACCTGTTTATCGGTTTGGGTGCTGCTGATATCGCAGAAAGTATCCGAACTCTCAACGTCCAGATTGATCTTGACTCAGACCAACCTTTGATAGCCCAAGCTGAAATGAGCAGTTCGGAAGCCGCCGAAAAATTCAAATCACTGGTCCGAGCGGGCATCTTGCTGGCGCCCAGTGGAATCGGTTTCATCCGCGATTCTCTCAGCGACGAAAATTTCTATCCGGAAGCCAACGCGATCAGCCTGGAAGATGGATTGGATTCCCTGGAAGACATACTGGACAACATCGAAGTCAAAGTCGATGGTGGAAACTTTACAATTACGGTTGAAAAGAAAGGTGGTTATCCAGAGGGATACGATCAACTGGCTTCCGCAATGGCCTCAGTTAGCTACGCTCAGCAAAAAATGATGGAACAGTGGCAGAGCGAGTGGGAGGAGTCGGCGGAAATCATCGACGATGCCGACTTCCACGACCATGACGATGACCACGACCATGACCACGAAGATGACGATGACGACGACAACTAGTTTTCGTTCCAAAAGCCCAACGATCCTGGAATGCCTTTAGGCTTTGCCTCCATCGAAAACACCGACCCGGTTAATCAAGCGATCGATATCCTCCCGGATTTCGATCGCTTTTTTGATGCTTTGCAGCGTACTCAAATAACGATTGAACTCTTGCCTTGTTACCGCAATGCCTTTGCGGTCCTTGACCCACTTGCGAGCAACCTGATGATGCCCGGCTTTGAATTCGAATACCTCTTTTGAAACCTGAGGCAGTTCTACCCCCGCTACGCTCATGCGATGATCCTGCCAAACGGGCAACTGCCACGACTGCGCTACGTCAGCAAGCGGTTGCTGTTCCTGGTCAATATTGCGCAGCAAATGCGCCTCGATTAACTCGCACCCCAACCGAGCCAACTCGAAGCGGGCCTCGTCATCCTCGATCAAAAATATACGAGGAATCGAGTCGACCAGTTCCAATTGAAAATCACGTTGGTAATTTGACGAACAGAATTGTGCATAAACAAAACCCAGGGCAGATCCAGGCGTTTCAAACAGCTTGTGGAATTCGAACTCCGAATCAAAGTTTGCATTTGTCCAGGATTCCCGCCCCAACCCTGAACAAGGTTCCTTGAACAATGGAAACACAATTTCGTTGCCCCGATTGTCCGAGCGAATAATGCCATCGATCACTGGTCGATCGGCGATCCAGAAAAAGTTGGTTGGTCGCCCAGGCACCATTTGTTTTCGAGTCACCAGCGCCAAATTGTTGCCATCATTCAACAATGGCATGACGGTTTTCCGAGGCCAGTCAACCAAATCCTCGTGCAAGGCAATCCAGCGCTGGTCCATTGCTCGATAACAGCAAGGCACGATCGAGTCCGGCCAATTCGGATCCTCTGCCAACTTTTGACGCGCGGCAGACAAACTCCAGCCCCGCGAATCGCCAGCCGGGTATCGAGTCGATCGTGTTTTGCGTTCTGCGATCTTGCGAAACTCAGCTTCCGAAACACTGGGGTCGGCAAATTGCCTGATGCGATCCACAAGTTCAGAGCGAGAAAAGCCTACACACAGCCAGTCACGAGCCGTCACAATGGCCGATGCGAACAAAGGCATAACCTGATCAATCGGAATTCCATGGCGCTGCCAGACCGCCGAACGTTTTCGCGTCGGCGCGAACCGATAACCGGGAGGCTGAGGAATGATCGGCTTCTGATCCAGGCTCACTTGCTTTTTGTCTGTGGACAAACTGGCCGAGTCTGTTCTGGTCATGATCGTGACGGCCAAATCAGTCCGAATTGGAAACGAAGCCTCTGCCAGTTCACGTGATTGACTTAACTTGTCAAACGAATGAACTTGAATCCGCTCGAAACCATCCAACAGTGACTTGCGCATTCCCGCGAAGGTCATGTTGTCACAAAAGTTGGAATTGGAAATCAAGGCCACCGTGCCTTGACCGGCTTTATCGATTCTCCACTGCGCGTATCTGAAAAACTGAACGTAGATATCGTGCAACCAGCTTTTACGCGACCCTGTGGAATGATCGGACCAATAATAGTTCCTTGCTGCCGGATCAGCCGCCATCTTGCCCCGCATCAATTCTCTCATTCGCAAGTTCGCCTGGGTTGTAAGCGAGCCGAAAGGTGGGTTGCCGATGATCAAATCAAAACTGGCCTCAAACAGATCATGCTCAAGTTGCCGGTGATCAGCAGACAGCGTCAGGGCGTTCGATTCGCTCGCCCAGCCACTGTTGTGATCCAGTTTCCCCAGCGACCCAATCGTATCCAGACAATAAAGACGCAACTCGGAAGCCTCAAGATAGTCCAAAACCTTGATCGGAACCGATTGAATCAAATTCCAAACGGACAGGATGGTTGCTGCCGGACAAAGTTCGAATCCACAGACGTTCTTCAACACTTTGGCGAGCTGGTCTGGCCGATCCGAGATTCGTTTAGATGCGAAACGGAGGTAGCTCCTCAAAAAGGCGCCATCTCCCATCGCTGGATCCAGTGT
>CAZOXC010000222.1:0-5960 GCA_964583205.1 uncultured Pirellulaceae bacterium
GGACTTGATCGAATTGACACCGGAAAGATCCATCGAAATCCAGCAAAACCTGGGCAGTGAAATCGCGATGGTGCTGGATCAGGTTCCCGCTTTGCCGGCGACTGAAAACGATTTGGATGAAGCTTTACGCCGGACATTACTTTGGGCCAAACGTTGTCGAGAGGTGGATCCTCGAGCGGGCCAAGCCATGTTTGGGATCGTGCAGGGCGGTTTGGATGTCGAGCGGCGACGAAATTGTAGTCAGGAACTGGTCGATCTGGATTTTGCCGGGTACGCCATCGGCGGTCTGAGCGTCGGTGAAACTCCTGACGAAATGCACACCACAGTTCAGGCAAGTTGCCCATTTTTGCCCGCTGACCGGCCCAGATACTTGATGGGAGTTGGGCGTCCCGAGGACTTATTGGCCTGCGCGGCAACGGGAGTCGATATGTTTGACTGCGTGATGCCCACTCGAAATGGCCGAAATGCGATGGCTTTTACCGACCAAGGCCACTTGAGAATACGCAATTCGCGGTATCGGGATGATCCTCGACCGATCCAGGAGGGGTTCGATCATTCTTTGGCGAAATATAGCCGAGCTTACATCCGGCACTTGTTTATGGCCAAGGAAATGCTGGGTCCGACGATACTTTCAATGCATAACGTGGCCTATTATCAGCTGATTATGAGGCAACTTCGCGAAGCCATAGCGGCAGATTCTACGATGGATTTCCTGCGAGCCAAATTCGCCGGTTGGGACTCGCCCATGCCAGCCACCGCCCGCTAGGCGTCCAATCGATCAAGTCGCATGATTTCTCAAGAAACGATTTGTCGCAACAACATGGCCTTGTTGGATTTATGACCGGAATTTAAGATATTTCGATTGTTCTGAGACGATTCTGGGTCTGTGATCTGCAGGCCTGTTCACTAAATTCGGTACGCCTTTATGCAGTACTTAAATCAGTTCTTGTTGATGCTGTCACAAATATCGCCAGAAAATGGCGCAGGTGGCGGCGACGCATCCGAAACCGCAGCCGAAAACTCGGGCGGAATATTCGGTGGTTTGGGAATGTTTATGCTGCCGATGTTGATGATCATGGTTGTCTATTTCCTCCTGATGAGTCGACCTCAGCAAAAACAGCAGGCCAAGGTAAAGGACATGCTGGACAACTTGAAAAAGAATGATCGAGTTGTGACGGCCGGAGGAATCCTTGGCACCGTGGCAAATTCGCGGGAAGACAGCGAGTACATCACTTTGCGGGTCGACGATTCGTCAAACGCAAAAATGCAAATTCTAAAAACTTCAATCATCCGTGTTGTAAGCGACGATGCGGAAGCGGATGAAAAATCGAAATAACTTTTTTACAAATGCTGGATAGCATTTCATTGTTGGATACAAAACATGACGAGTTTTGATTTCGGGCTGATTGCCCAGGCCGCAGCCGACGAGCCGACATTAGTTGAAACATTGACTCAAGTAGGCATGGTGTTCTTGACCATGTTTCTGCCGGTCATTCTGGCTTTCTTCCTTGGAAGATTCCTGGCCAAAGTTTTCAAAATGGAAAATCATGCCTGGCGGTATGCTTTGATCCTGTGCTGCGCAGCCGTAGCCGTTGTTGTGATTGTCCATCGCTACCCGCCCAAGTTTGGTGTGGATCTGCGTGGTGGTGTAAACATCATCGGCGAACTGGATCAAAAAGGTGACATTAAGGCATCCGATATCGTTGACACCCTGCGAAAACGAATTGACCCGGGTGGAGTGCGAGAAATCGTCATTCGGCCTCGAGGTGAATATCAAATCGAAGTCATCATCCCGGATGTTGACCGCTTGGAAGCCGAACGAACCTGGGAAACACTGGCGACCGCCGGACAACTCTTGTTCCGCATCGTTGCCAGCCAGGATGATCCAAGACACGCCGCTGCAATCAGAAAGGCTCGCGAAGTCGCCATCAATCGAGCCGAAGAGGTTCGCGGAGCGGCAACTGCGACTGATTCTGAAGGCCCCGTCCTGGCAAGATGGTATTCGCTTGCTCGAATCGATAAAGAATCCAAGTTTGCTCGGCAATCCAATGGCTATCTGTATTACAAATTCCTGCCCAATGTGAATCACATCTGCAGGAATTCGGATACAGGTGAACTTGTCGATTTGCAAGAACCGCACAGCCTGGGTTTGCTGGATGGCCAGCCCACCAGCGAAGCGGACTCAATTGCGTTTACCAAGTGGTGTGAGAATACCATTGGGACTGACGATGTCGAAATCTTGATGATCGAGTCCAGCGAAAAGGAAAACGTTGAAGGTAAACACCTGATCAATATGCGGTCAGGTTTCGATCAATCCGGTAACGATTCGGTCCATTTTGGAACCAATGGTGAAGGCAGCAAGCGACTGGGGCGGCTGACCAATGCCAACAAACCTAAGAACGCCAAATACAGTTTGCTGGGAATCGTCCTGGACGGGCAACTCGATAGTGCTCCTCGAATCAACAGCGTGATTACCGACCAGGGGATAATTCAAGGACGATTCAGTAAAGACGAAGTCGATCGACTGGTTGCCACTCTGAAGTCCGGAAAACTTGACGTCACACTGAAAGACAACTGGATCAGTTTGGACCAGGTCGAGTCGACTCTGGGTAATGAATTGAAGCAAAAAGGATTCATGGCTATCGGGATTTCGATGTTACTGGTCCTGATCTTCATGGTCTTTTACTATCGCTATTCAGGGGTCGTGGCCTGTATCGCTTTGTTGTTTAACCTGGTCTTCATCCTGGCCTTAATCCTGTTGGTTCAGCAGGCGTTAACTCTGGCCGGGCTGGCTGGACTTGTGTTGACCGTCGGTATGAGTGTCGATGCGAACGTTCTGATCTTCGAGCGTATTCGCGAGGAACTTGGGCGCGGTGCGGCTTTGAGAATGGCCATTCGCAACGGTTTCGATCGAGCCACAACCACGATTGTCGATGCGAACCTGACCACATTGATTACCGCCGTGATCCTGTACTTGATCGGAACTGAAACGATCAAGAGTTTTGCGGTTACTTTGATATTCGGCATCATCATGGGGATGTTTACTGCCATCTTCTGCTCGCGAGTCATTTTTGAACTTAGCGAACGTCGTAAATTCATCACTCGACTGAGCATGATGAGAATTCTGTCTGGCAAACAGTATGACTTCCTCAGCAAAAAGTCGATCGCCGCCGTATTTTCCATCCTGGTGATCATCGGTGGATTGGTCGGAGTGTTCTTCCGAGGCCAAGGTGTGCTCGACAAGGATTTGCGTGGCGGAACGACAGCCCGTATCGTCCTCAACGCCGACTCGACTGCTAACGAAGTCAAGCAAATGCTGGCCGCAAAGACTTACACTTTTTATCCCCAAGACGAAAAAGTTACGTTTGACATCACTCCGATCGCTGAAAACGCTCGCAACTATATCGTTAATTCAAACTTGCCAGCTTTCGACGAAGGAACATTAACCAAAGCCAGAGAAGAAGGTAAAGACAATACTCCGACTCTGGACCAGATCCTCACTGAAGTTTTTCAGGGCAAACTGGATATGCTTCAAGTCGATTTTGATCCCAATATCGAATTCCGTGATCTGGCACGAGGAAACAATACCAACCCTGACAGCAATGAAGGGGCATCGAATCGACGACGAAATTCTGATCGTGACAGTCTGCAAATAGCGGCGTCAATTGGTGCCTGGAATCCGGCCGCAATGACATCCGGAATGCTGGTTGCACCAGCGACTCAGCAAGAGAACCAGGATGCGGGTCCAGAAATGGAATCCGCAACCGGCGAGGAAAATCAGGAATCGGAAACTCCTGTCGAATCCGAGGTTCAGCAAGATGATCCCGAAACCGTTCCTCAATCCGGCCTGCTCGGTGCCTCGACGATACTGAAATTCAAATATCCTTTGACCATTGAATCCGTAAAAGGTGGCTTGGTCGAAGCCGCCAGTGATCTCGGAAACGTACCACTGGATGCAGACGATATTGAAGCTGAAGTTCAGAATCAGTTGGTCGGCATGGATTCCGTGCAGGGAACTGAGTGGAAAGTTGAACTCAAAGTCTCCAAGCATGAAGACGCTGCTCGAGCATTTACCGCAATGAAGCAGTCAATTGACGCTTCGCCCTATATTCCAAACACCAGTGCCGTTGGTGGTCAAATCGCTGATCAAGCTCGTTGGCAGGCGTTAACCGCTATGCTTGCGAGTTTGCTGGGGATCATCGCCTACGTCTGGGTGCGGTTCCAGAACATCGCCTTTGGTCTGGCAGCGGTTGTCGCCCTGATTCATGACGTTCTGGTCGTGCTGGGTGCGATCGCCTTGAGCCAGTGGATCAGTGGAATTCCTTTGATCGACAATTTCAAAATCAGTCTGCCGGTGATCGCGGCTTTCCTGACAATCATCGGGTACTCGTTGAATGATACGATCGTGGTGTTTGACCGGATTCGCGAAGTTCGAGGTAAACGGACGGACCTGACAGCCGAAATGATCAACTCCAGTATCTCACAAACTCTGTCGCGAACTATTTTGACCTCGATTACAACTTTCATCGTGGTGTTCATCTTGTTTGTGTTTGGTGGCGATTCGATCCATGCCTTTGCCTACGCATTGGTGATCGGAGTCATCGTTGGTACCTACAGTTCGATTTTTGTTGCTTCTCCCACACTTCTGTTCCTGATGAACTGGGGCAAGGACCGCAAAGCGACAGGGCCGGTTGTTACCACAGAAAGCTAGGATTGGTACCTGGGCCTGGAGTTGTTGGCAAAATCGCTACGACCGTATGGGTCATCCCAGCGTATCCAGAATGCCGGGCTGATTAACTGACTTGTTGAACCTCGGATTTTCGATAAACCAATTATCGAATTTCCGGAAGTTCATCATGACAATCCAAAACCGAATCAGAACCCTGGTCTGCATCTTCATGCTGTTTGGAGCATTCGTCGTGTTTGCTCCATCAGGAGGCGAGAAAATCGCCGAAACAAACTCGGATACCGAAGAATCAAGTACCGATTTGGAACAGTCGGACGGTGAATCCGCTCCCGATTTGAACTGGCATCGCGAACCTGAAGATAACGTGGTCGCCAATCAGGATGAAATTCGTCCATTCTTTTTTGATACGCCCGGCAACATGAACCGAGGCATCACGGGCAGCGAGGCGTCGGTGACTCGCTCCAGGAACGTCCGCAAGAACCAAGACATTCTGCCTTTTCGCAATGTAGGCCCGGTTTCCGCATCCCGGAACATGGTGCCGGTTGAGCGAGAACCCCAGGAAGACGATTTTGACGACATCGATTGGGTCACACATGATGTGGTTTCGGGCGACACACTGCAAAACATTTCGACACGATATTACGGAACGCCGGATCGCTATCTGGAACTGTACGAGTTCAATCGAGTCCTGCTGGATTCTCCGATCAACTTGCCTTTGGGTACGCAAATTCGCATCCCGACCGAATAACGCCCGCTGGTCGCCACCAATCAGTTAATTTTGCTACAATTAGTTGATTATGCTGACTCCTGATCGACCGGATCAGATTCGGTTCCTCCGCGATGCAACAGGCAGGTCATTAAATGGCAATGAAGCGACATCAGTCGGTTGATGCTTACATGGAGAATCAGACTCAATGGCGGGAAGAGCTTGAGCAGATTCGAAAGATTCTGAACTCGACCGAATTGGAAGAGACGGTCAAATGGGGCGCTCCTTGTTATACGATTGATGGAAAAAACGTGTTGGGTATTGGCGCGTTCAAATCCTATTTCGGCCTTTGGTTTTATCAAGGCGCAATGTTGTCGGACAAATCTGATGTGCTCATCAACGCTCAGGAAGGCAAAACCAAAGCACTCCGGCAATGGCGGTTTGACTCGAAGAAAGACATTAAGCCTCGCATCATTCGCCAGTATGTCGACGAAGCGATTTCCATCCAGCGGACCGGCAAAATCATCAAGCCCAACACGGCCAAGCCGCTGAAACTTCCACCCGAAC
>CAZOXC010000223.1:0-5944 GCA_964583205.1 uncultured Pirellulaceae bacterium
AGTTGCCATTGTGGTTAATCCATTGATTGATTTTTGATTTGACGATTTGTACTGCCGAGTCCAACATTGACAGTCCTCCCAGGCTGGCAAGTGTGGCCACACCTACAACCAACCAGATTTTGATTGGCGAATTCGCGACAAACGCGTATCCGATCATGGCGATCGACGCGCCCAGGATCGACGTATTAAGCATGATGGTGATCGAGTGTTTAACGGTTACTGGTTCGTTTCTCAGAGAGGCGGCTAGGCCTCCCAGTAAAGACATGCCGGCAGCCAGCAACATCATTTGCATTGGAGAAAGAATGACCGGCGGGCGGTCAGCTTGTGCTTGAGCCAGCAACACAATCACTCCGAGAGCCAGTCCCTTTGAACATTGCGTGAATGCCTCCATCATGCTCCACCCGTTTGTGACTTCAGATTCGCGAGTTTACGTTTGGCGGTTTGTAGACGACTCAAGGCCATGTCACCGGCGACTTCGGTCTCAGCAATCAACAGTTCGGCGGATTCGATCAACGCTTGGGCGGTTGCCAGTTCGGCTTCAGCCGACGAGAGTTGCTCAATCAACTTGCGCATCCGTAAATCGAGTTCGTTAATAGCAGACTGGCTTTGTTTGGCTTCCTGCTCGTAGAGTTTGATCAGATGTTGTGACATTGAATGGCCCTTAATAATGTTGCTTTATTGCTGTTACCAGCGACGGAACCCGCCGCGAAATGGAACAGTTCATGGATCGCCGGGCGGACAGACGATTGGAGCCTGATATCGCGGCAGTGGTTGGCTCTGAATGGGCCGGTATTGCTGCAGCGGATAGTGTTGGGGATAAACCCATTGCCGAGTCGGATAGCCATTGATCGTTTGTGCCGGTAGCACTTGCCTTGGCTGTGAATGGACTTGCGGATTTGTCGGTACTTGCGTGCCGGGTATTGGGCATTTGCCGTCAGGACAATCAAGAGTTTTTTGTTCTTGTTCTTGTTGATCCTCTTGTTCAGGCTGTACAACTTTCGTTGGAGCCTCATCGGTTTGTTGCTTCGAATCTTCTTGGGGCAGAATCTTTACCGGCCAGATGCTTGACCAGGATTGTGGTTTTACTCCTTCGGATTTCGATTCCGGCTTTTCTGTTTCCTGAAAGCTGGCCGGAGTCGGCATCAGCCAAGTGTGTTGTTGGTGTTCGCAACCAGTGCAATAAATGGCCGCAATTAAAATCAGAATTGTGTGAATGCTTGTGTTCATTTTGGATCAAGTAAAAATTGGGTTATTGATAAAGTCCCAGGATTGGGGTTCGGTGTTGCTCAAGTGGCTGGAACCAATGCAAACCGTGTGAGGGTGACGCAGGATTTGCTCGAAGGCTTTTGGAGAAAGCTCTTTGATGCCATCAATCGAGTTTTCCCAGTTGCGCTTGTTCCAGGAGTTCTGGATCTTGAAGTAGCGCCGGCCACGAGGGTCTTGTCGCTTGGACCAACCAAGAATGGCGACAGCATGGCCGCCCGCATGTCGACCGGCTCCTCGGCCGCCGATATAAAACTCTTCGATGACTCGTTGCTGTTGCATGCAGTCCGGCCAGATCATGCCGATTTCGATATCGCCGATTCGCCCGGCCTTGATTCGCCAAGCCTCGTCGTAACTTTCCACGATCAAGTTCGTTTTCAGCTGGAATTCTGCGTAGTCGAAACAGACTTGAGGCGAACGACGTTGGTCACGACCGCTATAGGGGAAATGTTCTTCCAGGCAGTGTCCGATCGTTTCATCGAACTTGATTCCACCGCGCATCGTGCACCCTTGGTCGCCTCGAATGCCGTCGATATTGCGAATTTCGTTGTAGGCGAACTGCCGGCTGAATTGAATCGTTTTGCCACTAAAAAGCTCGCCGGATTGCAGGAAGTGCACCCATTCCGCGAGGCTGGTACGCGAATGTGCGCGACAGCTCCCTAGCTGTTTTTGGTCTTCCAGTTGGTGAAACTGGGCGACATCAAGCTCTTCGGGGACCTGATTGAGATCAAGATCGTCCGATGCAAATGCCATGAATTGATTGGCGGGTCTCAAGGTTGAGCGGATATCGTCGAGCTGGGAAAGATGTAGCTCCCAATTCAGACCCGTGAACTTGGGCCAGCGTGAATTTGCAGAGTTCATTTTGATACCTCCTTAAACCCTTTGGCAATTTCCGAGAACAAGGCTGATGCTCTTTCGTTCGACCAGAGTTCGCCTGATAAATTGCTGTCGATCATCTGGTTGATGGGCTCAAAATGCTGCTGACGTGATCGGGTCAAACGTTGTTCAAATTCTCTTGCGAAGGCGCTATCGTTTTCCCAATTACCGGCCGCTGCTTTTTGTGACGCTCCTTCGAAAATTGACGATAGATCATTCATCCAGTCATGCATCGATTGCTCGACGACTATGGCTGGGATGACTTCGTTGGGAATTGGCACAGGCAGATGCCTTGGTTGAATTACAAACAAGTAAATCGCGAATGCTGCGATCAACAAGATTGCCGTCACTGCCGAAGGAATCCATGGATTGACAGTCTTTGACTTGGATAATTGCTCGAGAATTTTTCGTAGTTCGTCTTCGCCAACCGGCAACGAGTTTTGTTGGCCTAGCGAAGCGTGATCCGGATTCGGGCCGGAATGTCGGCTGGCAATTTGGCGCCAGTTGTGTTGATAGTCATCGCTGGACATCGAATGTTCCTCAATAAAGCTAGTCTTCGTCGCCGTCCAACAAGTCCCAGAGTCGTGCCAGGACTTGAAATAAATCTGCGAGAACTTCGAGCACTTCAGGGATTGAACCGTTAGGAACGCTTGTGGCCATTTCGGATGCGGAAACGTTGAGCGCAAGTTCAGCTGCAATTTGCTCTTCGACTTGGCCAGATAGCTTGGCGAGTTTCTGAGAGTCAATTTGCGATTGTTGCCCTGTGCCGACTTGGCAGTTAAGAATCAGCTTGATCAGGCTGGAAATCAGGGCGATTGCCAGGTTGATAATCAATCCATTGACAAACCCGTTGAATTGATAGGATCGAACAAGTTCTTCGGCGCGAATTTGCAGGCCTTTGCTTGTTCGATGACCTTCTTTGAACGAGACGTTGACCGCGTTTTTTGCGAGTCGCCAAGCCGAGCGGAACCTGCGCTGTCGCCGCTTAACCAACCTTGTTCGTTTGGGCCAGAACCAATCCCAAATGCTCATCGATTTCTCCCAACAGCAATCGGCCGGCCAGTAACAAAACGCAGTAGCACGTTGAGAATTCCGAGTGCCATTGCGATGAATGCTGGAAGCTGCGGATGATTGGTTACAAAGTCCTGACCAGCCAGGAACCCTAGCAATCCGATGATAAACGTCAGGATACTGACCCAAATGGTTTTAGATGCCCACCAGCGTTTAGGGGCTACGTAGATTTGCCTTTGCATCATTCATCGCCTTAACAGATAGAAAAATCAGGGATTGCTCCCACTACCTGTTTATTTCCAGCGATGAAGAGATTTGTGTCAGAGAAATTGTTTGGATTTGCGAAAGTGAATGCGCTAGAGTTTGAATCTAACCATACTCTCTTTACTGGTATGTAAAATGATTGTTATCGATTCTATGGCAACTCATTGACTGGCAGTGCGGTGATTTTTACGCCCGTGACGCCAAAACTAACTCCGAACTATCCAGCATTGGCTCGCACTGAATCCAACGCGCGCAAGAAAAAACGGAATGTTCCGAATCATCAAGGGAAACATTCCGCTTTGAGTGGGCGGTATTGGACTTGAACCAACGACCTCCACGATGTCAACGTGGCGCTCTAGCCAGCTGAGCTAACCGCCCGAGGTTTTTTAGTTTAGCTTTTTCTGACTCGGTTGGGTATCGGTATTTCAAAGCTTTTCAGACTTGATTTTTACACTCGGTAATTCTCTGACATTCCAGTCTGGAGATGGTTCGCGATCGCTGGTGCAGATAACCAAAGCGCTGACATCCAATGGCGTCGGGTACTCGTGAGGCAATGACGGATGCATGCCAAGCGTGGGTTACCAGTGGCTGAGCCGCGTCGATACGAGATTCGATGGTATCAACGTGATCGCGAGGCGAATTTGCGCTGCAAACCAAAGGGCACGTGGCGAATGCTGGCTGCCGAGTGGCTGGTTGAGACTTTGGTCGAGCTGGAAATCCAATCGAATTGTGAAAATCAAGTCACAGTTTCAAAATTTCACCCAATCATCAACGGGCAACCGTCACTTCGCTCGCGAACCCGCGTTCCCGGTATTTGTCTAAGGTTCTATACTGGCTGCGAAGCAAATTGGCGGCACTGGGTTTGTTCACCAGGCGTCAACTTGAACGACAACCATAGAAAGCTATTCCAATGCCAAAAGTTACATTGCCGGACGGAAGCGTCAGGGAATTCGATCAACCTGTTTCGGTCAAAGAAGTCGCCAAAAGCATCGGCTCGCGACTTGCCAAAGATACGCTGTGGGCGGAAGTCGACGATCAGCCGGTCGCCAAAGACTTTCAAATCAATGGCGACGTTTCGCTGAAACTGATCACCAAACAGGACCCGGCGGCGCTTGCAACCATGCGCCATTCTTGCGCACACGTGATGGCTCGCGCCGTGATGCGGTTAAAAAAGGGCGTGCAGTTGGCATTCGGTCCGACTATCTCCAGCGGCTTTTACTACGACTTCGAAGTTGCCGAACGCTTGACCGAGGAAGACTTTCCGGCGATCGAAGACGAGATGCGGAAGATCATCAAGCTGGACGAGCCCTTCGAGCGAATCGAAAAAGACCGCCAGCAATCCATTCAAATTTGCAAGGACTTGAAGCAGGAATTCAAAGTCGAGCATATCGAGGAAGGGTTGTCCGAACACCCTTCCCTGTCGTTCTACCAGCAAGGTGAATTTATTGACTTGTGCCGCGGGCCCCATATTCCCAGTCCCGGGATGATCGGTGCTTTCAAGCTGATGTCGGTGGCTGGTGCCTATTGGAAGGGTGACGAGAAGCGCCAACAGTTGCAGCGACTGTATGCGACTGCGTTCTTTGACGAAAAGCATCTGGAAGAGTATTTGGAACAAGTTGAAGAGGCCAAACGTCGTGACCATCGCGCGTTGAACAAGCGACTCAATCTCTATCACATGGATGAGATGGTCGGGCAAGGACTTGTGCTGTGGTCTCCCAAAGGCGCTTTCGTGCGAACACAATTGCAGGATTTTATCGGCAGCCATTTGACTCGTCAGGGTTATTCTCAAGTCTACACTCCACACATTGGGAAGCTTGATCTGTACAAAACCAGTGGGCACTTTCCTTACTATCAGGAGAGCCAGTATCCGCCGCTGGTCAATCGAGAACACTTGAGCTTGCTGGCCGAGCAAGGTTGCAGTTGCAGCGACCTTTCCAATCAAATGCAGGAAGGCGAGATCGACGGATACCTGTTGAAGCCGATGAACTGCCCGCATCACATCAAGATCTTCGCTTCGCAGCAGCACAGCTACCGGGACTTGCCAATTCGACTGGCCGAGTTTGGAACGGTGTATCGCTGGGAGCAGTCTGGCGAGATCGGCGGGATGACTCGGGTGCGAGGTTTTACTCAGGACGATGCGCATTTGTTCTGCACCGAAGATCAGGTGGCCGCCGAACTGGAAGGTTGCCTGGAGCTGGTGAAGATCGTACTGGGCTCGATGGGAATGGAAGATTATCGAGTTCGAGTGGGGTTGCGCGATCCGGATTCGGACAAGTACGTTGGCGAGAGCGAGAATTGGGATCGCGCTGAAGAAGCTTGCCGACAGGCGGCTCAAAGTCTGGGCAAACCGTTTACTGAAGAGCCCGGTGAAGCGGCCTTCTATGGTCCCAAAATTGACTTTGTGGTATCGGATTGCATTGGACGTGAATGGCAATTGGGAACTGTCCAGGTTGATTACAACTTGCCAGTTCGATTCGACTTGAGCTACATCGGCGCGGACAATAAATCGCATCGCCCGGTGATGATTCAC
>CAZOXC010000224.1:0-5944 GCA_964583205.1 uncultured Pirellulaceae bacterium
GTTTCGATCCTGTTCGTAGGCGACCTGACTCAGCAAAAACGTGCCGATTGGTTTATGCGTTTCCTGATTAATCAACTCGACATACATCGCCCCATAGTCAGCCACTTGTTTGGAACTGGTACCGGTGTTGAACTGCTCTTCAACCGCTCGATAAGCCGTCCCGACTCCTTGAGTCGCCAGAAACACTTCCCCATTATCGATGTCCAGAGCCTTTAAGCGCGAGTTTCTCATGTACATCAACGGGCGCAATGCGAATGGCAGGCTGTCATCGTGAATCACTTTGCCCCGCTCATTCCGTTTGGTGGGCAACGACCTGAGCATCCGTTGACCGGGAACTGCCGTGACGTTTTCTGTTCCCTCTTCCTCGCCAGGGGAAATGATTGCCAATTCGAAATCTCGAATGTCGTAGGTGTGTGAAACCACATCGCCTTCGTACATGAACATCCGTTGTTCAACCGCCGTATAGGTCACGAAGAACTCGCCCAACATCAGCAGAATCAACCCCAGATGCAGCAAGACAATCCCGCACTTGCGACCAAAAATAAATATGCAACCAACCAGCATTACGACGGATGCCACTCCACCCTGAATTAGCTGCCACATGATTCGCATTGCCGATTCACCGATGAACGCAGACTCACCTTTGATCAGCAGAAAGATCACCACCAGGCCCAGAATGGCTGCCAGGACAAACAACAAGACTTTCTCGGTTCGCCGATCCTTGCCCAGATACAAGCCGCCCAGGACGGCGCTCACACAGACTGCGGCCAGACCAACCTGGACCGCAAGCCACAACTGCTGCCAGGAGAACACCGGCTCGGCTTGAAAGCCTTTCGCGTTCTGTCCGTTGATGACTACCATCGCAGTCAACAGTCCGCCCAGGCCAAACACCGCCAAACCAGAAAACAACTGGGGCCCTTTTCCCTTGACTCGAAACCGGACGGTGTGTGCGGCGAGCAGATTGAGCATCATCAAGCTCATAATCAGGACGCCACTTGGCAACGGTAAACGGATCTTGTCGCCGAATACTTCACGTGACGTAAACTGATGCAGTTGGGGCGTCCAGGCTGGGACAAAAAACGTATCCAGCGAGACCATGACAATTGGAGAATAGAAATGTTGCCGCTTGATTTCCCAGATATCTGCCTGTGTCTGTTGCAGCGATGCAACCCAGGTCATGAAGACGCCCAAAAACAACAAGACAACCGTAAACTTCAGCGATGCGACCGGCTTGAGGATTCTAGCCAGCCCCGATTCGGATCGCCGCCGCGGTTTGGTAACTTCAATTTCGTCGTTCGTTACTGGAATCGCCGGGACACTCATTGGTACTTTCTGATCTTCAATATGTTCTAAGTGTTTGCAGGGCTTGTTCGCTTACTCAAACTCAAAGGAGTTTACCAAGCTCTCGAAATTCTCAACCTGAGCTTCCACACTGGACTTGCTTCCAGTCAGCTTGGCGAACCAGTTAAATTCACCGTCGCCAAACATCAAACCACGAAGAGACATGCCAGTCTCCCCATCATCCAACTGGACCATTTGGGCCGCCACATCGGCAATCGTGATCTCCTGGCTCATGTCAGCAACCGCAGACTCGTCAGGATTCTCGAGGTCCAATTGATTACTCCACATTTGCACAGTCTTGGGCCAGTCGATTACGCCAGTCGGGAGTTTGGTCAGCGAGACTTCAACCACATCGTCACCATCACCGGCCTTGAATTTTTTGATCGAGGGCCGATCATCGACGACTTCCCAATCTTCAGGGACTTTGTACTTCAGCCCGAATTTGGGAATCACCCGAGGCGCACTTCGATTGGCGAAAGGTGCCATCGAGGTCTGGCCGCCAGCCGCCATGCCAACTTCGTCGTAGTATTGGACGGAGGTATCACCCTCCTGCAAATTCTTGAAATGCTCTTCGGCATTTTCGCTGATCAATTTCAATCCTAACTGGCCACGCCATCGATTGACGTTGTCCAACAAGTCCTGGCCTTGAGGCAAGCGAGAGACAACAATTTCAACCGGCGGTTGGGTATTGGGCAACAAGGTCGCATAGCGAAACTGTGAACTTCTGCCCTGCGACCAACCTTCAGGTAAATCGAACACAGGTTCTTCGTTTTCATCGAACTTGATTTCATTCACGAAGGGTCGCCAGGCTGACTCGGTTTCATCGACAGCAGACTTTGCCGCGGTTACCCGGAAGAACCACATTTCATTTTCGCGATTGTGAATCGTGACCAGCATGCGAGTTTCAACCTGGGCGGGCTGACGACGTTCCTTCTCGGCTCGCACGGTTTCGGCATTGACTTCGAAAACGCCAACCTCTCGAGTCTGTTTAACATTGTTGTGAACCCGGATTTTTTCATCACCGCATCCGGCCAATATCACCAACAGGATCAGCAAAGGGAACAAGTTCAAATCGACTATTTTGCGCGCAGCAAGCTTCATTGGATTTTAAAGGTTGAATAGAACAACAATGTTTGGCCCGCTATCGTCCTGTTGTGAAAGCGAGCAGAAAGGACGTCCGCGAATACGAGTATCGAATCAGAAACGATTATATTCTGAATTGCCGGACTAAATCACCAGAGATTGACGTTTGCAGCAGTACAATTTCTTCGCCGACTGTGGATTCTGGTACGACAGGGCGACTTTAACCCTTAATCACCCCTCGAACCTGCCCAAAGCCGATCCGGCGGAATCCTGCGGCCTCGCAATAGCCAAAAAAGGTGACTTCATCGCCATTCTGCAGGAATTTCCGTTCTTCGCCGTCCGGAAACTGCAATGGAGTTCTCTGGGTTCCGGGAACCGGATTGTCCTTGTCGCCATCCCAGGTCAGTTCCAGCATGCAACCGCGAGCCCCGCGTTCCGGCCCACTAACGGTGCCACTGGCCAGCAAATCACCGGCTTGCAAATTACAACCGTTGCTTGAATGGTGAGTTAACATTTGTGCCAGCGTCCAATACATCGTCGAAAAACTGCCTCGACTGACAATCTGTGGCTCGGCACCCTGCTCTTGCATCCCCTTGGTTCGAATTCCTACTTCCAAACTCAAATCCACTCCACCGGATTCTGTGTTAGATTGGCTGGAGAGATATTCAAGTGGCTGCGGGTCGTCGGCCGGGCGTTCCAGAGTCGCACATCGAAATGGTGCCAGCGCTTCCATGGTGACAACCCAGGGCGAAATGGAAGTCGCAAAGGATTTGGCCAGAAACGGTCCCAGCGGCTGGTACTCCCATTTCTGAATGTCTCGCGCCGACCAGTCATTCACCAAACACATGCCAAACAAGTGATCTTCTGCGTCGTTGATTCCGATCGAATTCCCCAACGGATTACTTTGCCCGACAAACACCCCGACTTCCAATTCATAATCCAGTAACTTGCAAGCACCAAACGAAGGCGAGCCACCTTCTTCCGCAGGCGACAATTGCCCGGAAGGTCGCTTGATATCCGTATCACTCACTACCACACTTGATGCGCGCCCGTGATATCCGATCGGGATATGTTTATAGTTCGGCAGCAATGGATTGTTCGGTCGAAACATGCTGCCAACATTCGTCGCATGAAAAACGGATGCGTAGAAATCGGTGTAATCTCGAATATCGCAAGGCAACAACAACTGGACATCCGCCTGCGCCACAAGCAGGTTCTCGACCATCTCGGCGTCGGCACTACCTTTGGCCAGGAACCCGCTGATCTGAGCTCGCAACGCAATCCGTTGATCGACGCTCAATTCCATCAGTTCATTCAAACGGTCCGAGGCTGCACCCTCATTGAAATCAGCATGCAGCAGTTCGTTCTCGGCACAAGCCTGCAAATCAAGAATCATATCGCCAATGCCTACGCCAATCCGGGGTGCCTCGGCATCCGTTTGGAATCGGCAAAATGGCAGGTTCTGGATTGGGAAGTCGGTGCCGGTTTCATTCGCGGAACTGACCCACGATTCAAGTTCCTGGCGATGAGTATCGTCTATCGGCCGCATACATTTGTCCTTTCAATATTTGAAAGAACAAGTTTAACTCTGCAAACCAACTTTTCGAAGGGCGGACAGAAATCCGGATCCGAATCTGCACCCGCCTGCTCAGACTTCCCCTGACAAGATGCCCTCGCGAGCGTCATAGAACAGGTATTGAGTGCCAGGTCTGGCAAACTCCTGCAGGATATTTTGATAAAGCTCGTGTTCAGTCGGCCAAGGGTAGGCGTAGACCAGATCGAAGTCCGCCAGGTCCATCCCGATTTTTTCGTAGGCATCGGGCAGATCAATAAATGTCCGCACCGCCTCGTCACCGTTGCCGGGATTCCATTCGAAATCGTCGGGCACAAAACTTCCCACCTCGAAAGTCGCCCCGGGAGCAAGCTGCTCTGCGTAGCCTCGAGAATAGTCAACCAGTTCCGCCGCGGCCTCGATTCCATAGGATTCGTAGCCCAGCCGGCTGGCCATGATCGTAACGCAGCCAAGCCCCGAGCCCCATTCCAGAAACGTATTCGCTCGTTTGCGAAGTTCGACCAGGGATTTAAAGACCTCGTCGTAATCCGCACTCACATAAGACGCAAAGGCTTCACGATTCTGATTTCTCTCCCAGACTTCGTCAGCATCGACCAGATGTGCGGCGATATCTGCGGGAATTCCAGACTGAATTTCCATTTTCGCTTTTTCTACTTTTCCAACTCGGCTTCGATTGCTTCTTCCGATGGCGGCGACGACTGGAAAGCCGATACAATCTTGCCATCGCGGCCGACCAGAAAATAAGTTGGATACTGAGTCACAGCAAACGACTTTTCAGTCTTCCCGTCATCCAAAACAACCGGGAACTGCAATGGATTGTCCTCCAGAAATTCCGGCAGTTGCCCTGCATTCTGGCTCGAGTGAACTCCTACAACCACCAAACCATCTTCACCAAATTTTTGCTGAAGCGCGTTTACGTCAGGCAGTTTTTTCACACAAGGGTTGCACCAGGTTGCCCAAAAATCGACCAACACCACTTTTCCTTCCAGGTCAGTGACTCCGGACCACTCGACAGTTCCTGCAGATTCACCCTGAATCTCGGGCATCGGCGAACCGATTTCCAGAGCGGCTTTGGTATCTTCGTGATCGATCATCGCCTTGGCGGAAAAACTTGACATTCGGCTGGCCACCAGCAAATCACCTTCGTCGTGACAACGTGCCTCACCACAGAACACCTCGGCAAACTCTCCGTCGGCGAACGCCATTCCGCCTGAACCTTTTCGGAACCTCTCGTGTTGAAACCGAATCAGTGTGTCAATATTTTCTTTGTCGTACTTGGGAGAAACGCCTACCCAGTACCAATCGTCTTTCAGGACCATAAACAAGCGGCCCGCGCTATTTACCATCTTTCCATCTGGCCGCTCACCCAGCTGGGCCCAATCATCACTGTCGATTTCCTTACGCTGGCGATGCACACGCAAACGCCCCAGCGATTCACGAACAAACCAGGGACCATACTCCACCGAAAATAATGGCAAATTCTCATGTAGCTTGATCACCGGCTGAAGATCGTCTTTCAGTTTGGCCAGCACAACCATCCACTCAACCTGCTCTGGCTCGGCAGTCAGCGTCACAACCAGCCAGCCATTTTTGTCTTCCAGATAAAGTTCCTGAGCAGGAATTTCAACTCCACCTTCGGCGAACGCTGGAATTTCTTTTCGAAATGGCAAACTGCTGATCTCTTCCTGCGCGTAACCAGTTCCGCCAACCATCAAAGAAACCAGTACAACCGCTGTCAGGAATTTTACGAGCAGGAATTTCATTGTTGGGTCCTTATATTCGAGAGCAGTTTAGTTGCCAAAATCGAACTCAGTAGACACATGCAGATGCGGTTCAGCATACCTCGATTGCAATATTAAATCAATTCGACAGCAACTTCGATTTCCAACAATACAAATCCGTTTTCACTCAATCGATCCTGGTATTGCGGCAAGCGTGCGGTGGGGC
>CAZOXC010000225.1:0-5943 GCA_964583205.1 uncultured Pirellulaceae bacterium
TAAATTGAAGGCTGTGAATACGTCGAGTGTGTGCTTGGAACGAGGCAACTTCTGCCCCGCTGTCCACATTCCAGACCTTGATCTGGCCACTGCGACCGCCCACGGCGATCATCGAATTGTCTTTCGAGTATGCCACGCTACGATTATCGTCTGATGGTCCGACCAACGTACGGATAGTTCGTCGAGTCGCGACATCGTAAATCTGGACGCGTCGTCCAAAACCAGCGATTGCCAGTTGTGTGTCGTCATGGCTGAACGCCACGTCGAATATTGCGTGACCAGCCTGAGTTACCTGAATCGGACGGTCAAAGTTTGTGGTATCCCACAGCAGGACTTTGCGATCATTGCCGCAAGTCACCAGCCAACGTCCATCGTGCGAAAATTCGGCGCTCTTGACCCAGTCGTGGTGTTGCCCCAACTGGCTTACAAATCGCATTTCTTTTGTATTAAAAATGTTCAGCGCGTGATTGTCGCCGACAACAGCGATCAAGTTACCGGCGGACTGAATCGAAACGCCCGTTACAACGGGTGCTCGAGTAGACTCGCCATAAGGACGCAACTGGATCGCATGGCAATTCCAATTGAGCGTAGAGGCTTCCTGCGCTTGAACGTGCAAAGCAAATCCAAACGAAACTGTGAGCATTGTTATCAGTGCAAGTTGACGCACCATTTGGCGGTCTCCATTTAAACTGTCATGAAGTTTGTTTCTGCGTACGCGCAGCGGCGACAGTTTTACGTACAGTTAGACTTATCGGTTGGCCAACTACCACCCGTTACCAATTCCCGGCAATTGCAGGCGCTGTTCTGCTGGTGACAGTGATGATTGCACGGTTTCGTTAAGCGTTAGCGATTGGCTTTTCAAAGACTACCAATCAAGTAAACCAGGCAACTTTGCAGCGACTCTTCCGGTCAGCTAAAACGCGCGGCCGATCGTCAATTTACGACGATTCCTGCAATGTTGCCGCAGTTAATACTGAATCGCTCCAGCACCGTACTGCTGCAAGAACCTGACACAGTTATTAAGCCCGGCTTCCCGCGTTGTTTAACTGGTGATTCTCAAGATGATGAACCCGAGCCCTCAGCTTCAGACTGGCTCGGTCCTTTGATTCCAGATCCCGTTTTCGGTCCCAGCAACCAAACCGTGACGACAGCAATTTCGATCACGGAGAGGATAATGATCACGTACATCCGAATTTGATGTTTGTTTTCAAAGAAGTTCTCGAAGACAAACCAACCGCCAACCATCAATGTCACAATCAATAACGACAGAGCAGCCAGGTAGCGGAATTTCTTGAACAGCAGCGTAGACAGCAGCAACAACGAACCCATCACCAGCCCGAACCAGAGCCCGGTTTCACCACCCGGTTCAGCCAGGACTCGATACAACCCACTTGCAATTACAGCCACGCCGTAAAACAGGCTGTATCCAATCAACATTTTCACACTGTCCATTATTGTCCGTTCAAGTCAGTATCAGGATTCATCATTTCCACGCAGCTTGGCCAGCACACTGTAATCTTCAATCGTCGAAGTATCACCGACTTGCTCTTTCCCTTCAGCAATATCGCGCAACAGCCGTCGCATGATTTTGCCACTACGAGTCTTCGGCAGGGCGCCCGTGAAACGGATATCATCCGGCACTGCCAGGGCGCCGATTTCCTTCCGTACATGAGCCTTAAGTTCGCTCCGCAGATCTTCCCCTGGCTCCTTTGACTTGACCGTCACAAACACAGCGATGGCCTGTCCTTTCAAATCATCAGCCCGCCCAACCGCCGCCGCTTCTGCGACATCAGGGTGACTGACCAGAGCACTTTCCACCTCGATCGTACTCAAGCGGTGTCCGGAAACGTTGATCACGTCATCGATTCGCCCCATGATCCAATAGTATCCATCGTCATCGATGCGAGCATTGTCGCCGGTCAGGTACATACCCGGTAGTTTGCTCCAGTACACTTCTTTGAAACGTTCGTTGTCACCCCAGATGCCTCGCAACATCCCAGGCCAGGGATGAGTCATTACCAGCCAGCCGCCGCAATTCGTCGGCACTTCTTTCCCGGACTCGTCCACAATCTGTGGCAGAATGCCGGGCAAGGGCTTCGTGCAACTCCCGGGTTTCGTATCAATCGCGCCTGGAATGGGCGACATCATTACTCCACCGGTTTCAGTTTGCCACCAGGTATCGACGATCGGACATTTCTGAGCACCGATTTTTTCGTGGTACCACATCCAGGCTTCCGGATTGATACCTTCACCAACGGTTCCCAACAGACGCAAGCTGCTCAAGTCATGTTTTTCGACATGCTCGTCGCCCCATTTGATGAACGCTCGAATCGCAGTCGGTGCAGTGTAGAGAATTGTGACCTTGTGCCGCTCGACGATATCCCAAAAACGATTCTCGGCGGGAAAATTCGGAGCCCCTTCATACATCAACACCGTCGCGCCGTTAGATAAAGGGCCATACACAATATAACTGTGTCCGGTGATCCAGCCACAATCGGCGGTGCACCAGTAAATGTCACTTGTCTGCCAGTCGAACACCCAGCGAAAAGACATTTTGGTATACAGATTATATCCAGCGGTGGTGTGCTTGATCCCTTTCGGCTTCCCGGTCGATCCACTGGTATAAAGAATGAACAAGGGCGACTCGCTATCCAGTTCGGCTGCCGGACACTGGTCGCTTGATTGTTCAACCAATTCATGCCACCAATGATCGCGGCCTGCCTGCATATCAATTTCTTGATCGCATCGATTGAGCACTATGCAATGTTCGATCGTCGGTGATTTGTCGAGAGCCTGGTCGACTGTTGCTTTCAAGGGCAGCACTTTTCCGCGTCGCCACCCACCATCAGCCGTCAACTGCACCTTGGCACCCGAATCGTTATTTCGTTCGGCAATTGCCTCTGCCGAGAACCCGCCAAAGATCACCGAGTGCACTGCGCCGATTCTGGCACAAGCCAACATGGCGATCGCAAGTTCAGGAACCATCGGCATGTAAATCGAGACCACATCGCCTTCGCCAACGCCGACAGACTTGAGCGCGTTGGCGAACTTGCAAACTTCCGAGTGCAGTTCGCGATAAGTCAAAGTGCGCTGGTCACCCGGTTCGCCCTCGAACACAATCGCAGTACGATCGGCAACTTCAGTATCCAGATGCGCGTCCAGGCAGTTATAACTGACATTCGTCTTGCCACCCACAAACCACTTGGCAAAGGGCTCATTCCACTCCAACCCAGTTTCGAAATCCTGAAACCAGTGCAATTCCTGCCTTGCCAATTCGGACCAGAACTGGACCGGGTCAGCTTTGGCTCGGTCATATAGCTGTTGATATTCGTCCAGCGATTTGATCCCGGCCTGCTCGCGAAATGACTGACTGGGCGGAAATTTGCGGTTTTCCCGCATCACATTGTCAATTTTGCCGGTCGATGGTGAAGAACTATCAGCCATGTGGGTTCCATTGTGAAATCTGTTTGTCTGAGCGAATTCTAAATTTACGCAATTGCGGTGTCAACGAATCCAACTTCAGCAATACTCTCCTACGCTGGTTGGAACTGAGACTGTGCCAGTCTGCAAGTTGGACTAGAATAGTGAAAAGTCAACTGAGGGATCTCTGACTCAACAGGAATTTGTTTGTGAATCAATCTGACGATCATCTTGAACCGGCCCGTCCAGGATCGTCGTCGCGGTTTGGCCCCGGCCATTTTGCCACCACGTCCTGGAGCATGGTAATCAAAGCCTCCGGGGATGACTCCAGCTCACGAATCGCACTCGAAGCACTCTGTCAGGCATACTGGTATCCGCTCTATGCATTTATTCGCCGCAAGGGCCACGATCGAAGCAAAGCTGAAGAGTTGACTCAGTCGTTTTTTGTGTTCTTGCTTGATAAAGAAATTTTACAGATCGTCGATCAACAGCGAGGCAAATTTCGCACCTTCCTGCTGACTTCGCTGACGAACTTCATTACAAACGAATGGCGGCGAGAAAACGCAGCCAAACGCGGTGGCAACACCAGGACCTTGTCGATCGATTTCGAATACGGCGAAAAACGCTACATGGGCGAACCCGTTGAAGAACTGTCGCCAGAAAAGATTTTTGATCGCAGTTGGGCAATGATGATTCTGGCACAGACTTTCCAGAGCCTGGAAAGTTACTATCAGGATTCCGACAAGCTCGAGCTGTTCAACATGCTCAAACCCTACCTGGTTGGCGAAGGGGTCGTGGCCTATTCGGAGCTGGCCGAAAAACTCGACATGACGCCCGGCTCAATCAAAGTGGCAATTCACCGCATGCGGACTCGGTGTCGAGAAGAATTGCGGAACCTGATTGGCCAGACCGTAAACTCAGATTCGGAAATTGACGAAGAAATTGCCGAGTTATTCGCGATTTTCAGCAGTTAGAAAAATTCCTGTAACCATTGGACCGGGACCGTGTATATACGGCTGAAACGAGATTAATTTTATTGAGTCCAATGAAAACTTGCCCAAACTGCAATTCCGTTATTCCCGCTGATTCGCCTGCTGGAATCTGTCCCAAGTGCGTATTGGCGGCGGCCGGAAATTCAAATTCCGCTCGAGGCACCTCACCCACACTGGCACCGCATGGCGCCAACCCGATGACCGTGGAACAATTGGACGAGCTGTTCACTGACCTTGAGATTATCGGGCTCATCGGACAGGGCGGAATGGGCGCGGTGTATCAAGCCAGACAAAAACAGCTGGACCGCATCGTTGCTCTCAAAGTGATCATGCCTGGACTCACCAACGATCCCACTTTTTCAGAACGATTCGCCAGAGAAGCCAGAGCACTTGCCAAACTCACCCATGCTCACATCGTCACCGTGTACGATTTCGGCACCGTCGATCAAATGGGTTACCTGATCATGGAATACGTCGACGGTATCAACCTCCGCGACGCCATTCGAGAGAAAACGATTGGTCCTGACGAAGCCCTGAAGATTGTTCCACAGATTTGTGAAGCACTGCAATTCGCGCATGACGAGGGTGTCGTTCATCGCGACATCAAACCCGAAAACATCCTGTTGAATTCTCGAGGTCAAATCAAAATCGCCGACTTCGGTCTGGCCAAAATGCTTGATCGAGAAACTGGCAACTACACTCTGACTGCCACCCACCAGATCGTGGGAACTCGCAATTACATGGCCCCGGAACAAATCGAAAAGCCGGAAAGCGTTGATCACCGAGCCGACATCTATTCGCTGGGCGTCGTGTTCTACGAACTGCTAACTGGCGAACTACCGATTGGTCGCTTTGCTGTTCCCAGCGAGAAAGCGTCTATCAACGAGCATCTGGACGATGTTGTGCTGCGGACATTGGAAAAGGAACCTGGCAAACGTTTTCAACAGGCCAGTGAATTCAAGACAGCCGTGGAAACTATCGGACCGCCTCCAAAAATCCGCCCACCCATCAGTCAACCCATGGTGGCAGCCCAAGGTGCTGCGCGGGGCGCTGCTCAAATTGCTGCTGCGAACCAGAGTCCGAATCAGAAAGATTCTGTCTCGGTTCCCTTCACGATTGAAGAGTTGCAAGCTGGATTCGCGGCGGCCTATGGAATCGCCACCTTCGATGGTGAACAACTGTTCTTGGAATTTGACGTTCGAGATGAAGTGTTCGGAGCCATCAAGACCCAGCCGAAAAAACTTGCCATGCTGGCCGCAGACATCCTGTCAATGCATTACAAACAAGGTGTCTTTTCGTCGAAGATCGAGTTTTCCATGTCCAGTATTTCTGTGGCGGCGCCGGTGCCCAACAGTAAACAGGGCAAATTCAAAATCAAAATCAAAAAGCAGGACAGGGCAGCCGCCGATGCGTTTGCAAATTCGATCGATCTGTTTCTGAAAAAGAATCCCAATCGAGTTCCCCCCAAAGCAGCCGCTGTTGTCGCTCAGAATGCAGCACAGGTCGGGCTGGCGACCGGCCAACCTGCAAC
>CAZOXC010000226.1:0-5936 GCA_964583205.1 uncultured Pirellulaceae bacterium
GATCATCGCCAAACAAATTGATCGGTTGATCGGTCGTCCAACGGTTCATCACGAATTTGTCACAAGCAACCAGCTCTACCACTTGAGCTTGTGACATGGCTTTAGGTTTCTGCGACTCGATCGGGCCCAACCGGTAGTCCGTGGCATGGATGGCTTCGTTGACATGCAGTTCCCGAGCATTGCCCTGCTTGTCGACTCGATTCCAGTCAAACAGCCGATAGGTGGTATCGCTGGATTGTTGAATTTCGGCCACCAACAATCCCTCGCCGATCGCATGCACTGCTCCAGCCGGAATAAAAACACAGTCACCTGCAGTCGGATGGAAGCTGTTCAGAACCTCTTCGGTTTTGCCGGTATCGGCCGCTATCCGCAGCTCATCTGAATCGACACCAGTTTTAAGTCCGGCATAGATTTTGGCATCCTGTTGAGCATCGACGACATACCAAGCTTCGGTTTTGCCCAGATCGGCAGGTTCCTTCAATGCGGCTAACTCGTCATCCGGATGGACTTGCACAGACAAGGTTCGATTGGCGTCCAGGAATTTGAACAACAGCGGAAACCTGTACTGTAAGGCATCCGGCAATCGGCCATCAGTAATTTGCTCGAAAACTTTTTTGCCCAGCAACCGCGACTGGTATTCGCGAATCAGTGAATTGAGAGTTTGACCTTCCAGGTCACCAAAGGCAACGACGCTTTGATCCTGATCATGGTCGACGATTTCCCAGCTCTCGGCATAATCATCGCCTTCGCCGATCTGTTTTCCCAAAGTATCGGCAAGTCGCCGTCCACCCCAAATGTAACGACGAAAAATCGGGTTGAATCTTAGTGGGTACATCAGTTGAGTCCGTTCGAGCAATTCGAGTTGTTGATGGAAGATACGGTAGTTTAGAATAGACCCTAGTTATAGTGGAGAAGTCAGTCTGCTTTCGACCCATCTAAGACGGTGGTTGCTGGATTCGTCGCTGGATACCCTTTCGATAGACACCCTGTCGTTAGCCCATATCGATCTCACTTAACATTTTCTGGTTTACCTGATGCCGGCTCGCGAACGAAACGAAGACCTGTTCGAAGAATCCCGAATGTCATTCGGCGAACATATCGAGGAATTGCGCAAGTGCCTTGTGCGGGCAATTTACGGTTTCGGACTGGCTTGCATCGTCGCCGGAATCTATGCCGACGAAATTGTCAGCTTTCTGCAACGGCCGCTGGAAGAGTCCATTCGCCAGTTTGATCAAGCTCAAGCCATCGATGATCTGGAACAGCGTTATGCGTACCTGGATCCTGAATTTCAATATTGGATCGAATCGAAAGGGATGGCGCCTCGGACCCTTCGCATCAGTCCGGCGCAACTGGCGAAGATCACCGGTGAGCCGGTGGACCGCAGCAGCGACTTGATGATCGGTTTGCAGATTTCGGATGGTAAAGCCGCTAACCTGGCCAAGCGGATAATCGGTCAGGATGCTCAGTCACCTGAATTGATCAAAAAGCGGGCGCAGGCAATTTTCGGACAGCTGGACGAACGGGAAAAAGAAATCGTAAAGTCCATGGCAAATGGAAATTCTAATTTGCCTGAAGAAATCAAAACACTGCAGAAGATTCTCGACAGGCTGGTAAGGGAATCCAAAATTTATCAGCTGGATGCGTTTGACAGCCTGACGACTGAAGACAAAGGAGGATTCTTCAGTTTCCTGAAGGCCGACACCAGGCCCAACCCGTTGCCCGAAATTCGTCGTCAAGTCGAAGAAGAAAACAATCAGTTGCTTGCGATTCAGCTCAACAGGCAACTCGTACACAGCGTGTTTTCGGAAGAGTTAACTCCACCACGAGCAAATCTGGTCGAGATCGAAGTTTGGGATGTGGTGGATGTCGACACTCAATCCCTCACCCCGCATGAACCGTTTATGATCTGGATGAAGGCTGTCGTGGTAGCCGCTTTGATCTTTTCCAGTCCCTGGATTTTCTATCAACTCTGGCTGTTCGTTTCGGCCGGTCTTTATCCACACGAGAAACGATACGTTCATTGGTACCTGCCGATCAGCATCGTTTTGTTTTTTGCCGGTGTTTACCTGGCGTTCTTCCACGTCATGGAACCGGTGCTGGGCTTTCTGTTTTCCTTCAATCAGTCGATGGGAATCTCGCCCCAGTTGCGAATCAATTACTGGCTCTCCTTTGTGATGTATATGCCGATCGGATTTGGGATCGCCTTTCAGTTACCGCTGGTGATGTTGCTGCTGAATCGGCTTGGATTGGTTGAAATTCGGTCTTATCTCAACAAGTGGCGTGTTGCTGTGATGGTAATTTTCGTAGCGTCGATGTTACTCACTCCCGCTGATCCGATCAGCATGATCATGCTGGCCGTTCCATTGACAATCCTCTACTTTCTAGGCATCGGACTTTGCAAATGGATGCCTCGCAACCAGAATCCGTTTGGCGAAATCTACGAACCAGCTTGATCGGACTGTTGCCACGAATCCAATCTATACTGGGCCGCCGATTGACTGTTGGTATATAATTTCAGCGAGGTTCGAAATCCTGGATGTCGTTGACATGTGAAAAAATTGTCAATGAAATCAATGCGGTAACGAACAGAATATTTACGGAAACGTTCAGGATCCATTTCGGACATGGCCCGCTATCTGTTATTTCTGATATTCCTGTTGGCTTTCGCGGGCATAACTGCAGGCATCATTTCACTTATGTTTAGACGAGTTGGACAATGGAACTACATCGTTAAAGGTGTCGCCGAACGGTATGGCGGTACCTTGAAGCCGGGCGGTGTTCTGTCCAACCCGGCGATGTATTTCACGTACAACAATCACTATTGCCAGATCAGGTTTCGCAAGCTGAAGACGTTGGTTGCCGGCAATCGAATCACTGAATTCACCACCGCCTGGACCAATCGCAATTTAACTTTCGCTCTGATCACCAAAAATCTCCAGGTGCCCAAGATCCGTAGCAAGGTCGAAATTTATAAAACAGGCAATGCGGATTTCGACCAACTGATTGATTTTTATTCCGACAACAGTTCCATCGTCGAGCGAATCCTGAACAAAGATGTTTGTTGGCAGATCGAGCAACTTTGTAAATTAAGCCCGACCGGTTATATCCGCATCACGATCGCCAATGGCGTACTTTCGATTATCAAACCCAGCTTTATTCGTGAAACCACACAGCTGGATGATTTTACTCGTTACAGCGTCGAACTGCTGGACCAACTGCGGCTGGCCCATTCCGAGGGAATCGATTTTGAAGAGCAGCAGGATACAGAACTGGTCGAGGAAGTTTTCTGTCCGATTTGCAGTGAAGAGATTCTTGATCAAATGGTGGTTTGCGTGCGCTGCAAAACTCCTCATTGCCGTGACTGCTGGGAATACAACGGACAGTGCGCAATGTTTGCCTGTCGAGAAACTCGTTTCCTGAACGCCTCGGCTTCGGTGTCCGGTTAGGAAACGTGGACCCAGCCCAGCGGAACCGGCGTTTGAGCCTGCACTCAATTGCAAACCGGGCTATTTTTGTTCGTTCCAGTATTCTGCAATTGCCTGGAGTGCCGGATCGATTGCTCGTTCCTGAATTTCGTGCGGCGGGTTCCACTTTATCCACTCGTAGCCAATGTGCTCGGTCAGCACGATCTCGACATTTTCTTCGATGAATCCCAGGAATAGCACCAGCGTCTTGTCGCGCAATTCTTGATTGCGTTTTTTCTGCTTGACTTGGTACTCGTTGGCATGCCGAAAATGTTCATCCAGCTTGATAATGTCCTCGGAAATGCCAGTCTCTTCCTCAAGTTCGCGCAGCGCACACTCGATTTCAGATTCGCCATCGTCGACATGACCTTTGGGGAAATCCCAGCGGGACTTGTGACGCATCAGCAGAAATGACAATTCCGGATCTTCTTTGAATACCACAACCCCGCAGGACTTGATTCTGTTCATGATGTTGTCTGGTCTATATGATTAGAGTAATCCTTCCTCAATCATCAATTTTAACATTCGTTCGTAAATTGAAAATCTGGCAATGAAATTCTGGCAATGAAAATCTGGCAATGAAAATCTACACCCGACAAGGCGACCAGGGCAAAACTCGTATGATCCAGAGCGACCCGATTCCCAAATCCGATTTACGGGTCGAGCTGCTGGGAACGCTGGACGAGCTGAATTCAGTATTGGGTCTGGCCGACAGCCATGGCTTGGAATCTGATTTGGCCAAGTCGATCACCCAGATTCAAATTGAACTTTTTGACTGGGGTGCCGCAGCTGCCGGAGCATCCTCGGCTCGATCGGTTCGGCCCGACAGCGCCGATGTCGCTCGTTTAGAAACAGAAATTGACGCCTGGACAGAACAGCTCGCACCCTTAACCAACTTCATTCTGCCTGGCGGCCATCCCACCGCGGCGACCTTGCATCATGCCAGGACAATTTGCCGTCGTTGCGAACGAGTTTGTAGTCTGGTTCTGGAATCTGCACACGAATCAGTCGAACTTGATTTGCTGCCGACTTATCTGAATCGTCTGGGCGACTGGCTGTTTGTAGCGGCTCGATTTCAAAATCAGGTGACCGGGACAACAGAGACGACTTGGCAATCGAGGCAAGATTCACAAGGAAATTAACGAGCTGTCGACTTCGGATCGATATTCAATTGGCTATTTTACCAAGCCGCCTTCTCCCTAGACGATTATTTGCGGGGACCATATTCACCTTGTCTTGTTTGTAGTGAAATGATCGATTGATGCTCGTTTAATTTTTTGCTGGGTACGAGTAAACTTGTTGTGATGGCAATTCTTTTAGTAGGCGGAATAGTATTCCGTTAAACTAGGCTTCAGTTTCAGGCCGCCATCCCAAAGTTGGGCTTTGCAGGCCATTAGGCTCACAGTGAGCCGCATATCCGGGAGGATTTCAGATGAAAAAGATCGAAGCGATTGTCAGGCACTTTAAGCTTGAAGATATAAAAAACGCCCTTAATGAATGCGGGGTCAGTGGCATGACGGTCACTGAGGTTAAGGGATTTGGTCGTCAGAAGGGCCATACCGAAATGTATCGGGGCACGGAATACGCAATCGATTTTGTGCCGAAGGTCAAAATTGAAGTCGTCGCTCAGGACGATACAGTTGATCAGATCATTCATTCGATTATGGAAAATGGTCAAACCGGCCAAATTGGTGATGGAAAGATTTTTGTATTCGAGCTGCAGGAAGCCATCCGAATCCGCACAGGCGAAAAAGGCGCCGACGCGATTTAGTCGGCGAATGCCAACCCAGGCCAACAGCCGTTCACGATTATCGGCAATTCCAAATTCGATTTATTGAATCGTTCACCTGCAATTTAACGGGAGTCTTATTATGGCCAGCACTCCCGGTTTGCAGGAATTCGTGATCAGGAATCGCGGTCGCCTGCAGGAAGGCCGCGAGCAACTCCGCGAACTTCATGATCAAGGCGGCACTGGGCGGACCGTGGTTTCCGGGATCTCGGACCTGACCGAGAATATTCTGCTGGACTTGTTTCAAAACTGCCTGGAACAGGTGGGCGGCAGCGACTCCGAAGAATTAGCCAACGAAGTCAGCATCATTCTGCATGGCGGGAGCGGGCGTCGCGATATCGCACCCTATTCCGACATCGATATGATGCTGCTCTATCGCACCAAAGTTGAATCTCGGGTCCCCGAGTTGGCGGCTTTGTTTGCCTCCACGATTTTTGACGTCGGTTTTCAACTTGGACACAGCGTTCGAACGACTCGCCAGGCATGGAGCATGGCGCTAAAAGATCCGCAAATTTTTTCTTCGTTGTCCGAGTCTCGTTACCTGGCCGGCAACCTGGAAATTTATGTTCACTTTCTTTCACGCTTGAGGCGAATTGCCACTCGAAACTCTACGGCAATCGTCAAAAGTATTTTTAATGCTCGAAACAAAGAGCGAATTCAGTTCGGTGACACTGTTTATATGC
>CAZOXC010000227.1:0-5925 GCA_964583205.1 uncultured Pirellulaceae bacterium
GATCATGATGCCATCGAAAACCTGTTTCGTCGATTGCAGCAACAGGCGGCAGCGATTCAGCCGATGGTCGTTGACTTGGGCAACCCCAGTCCGGCGATCGGTTATATGAATGTCGAACGAGAAGCGTTTCTTGATCGAACACAACCTGATTGTGTAATGGCATTGGCCTTGATTCATCATCTGTGGGTTTCAGCCAACATGTCGACCGAATCGATTTGCGACATGCTGCACCGGCTGACCCAGAAAGACTTGATTCTGGAATTTGTTCCAACCGACGACTCCATGTTTCAGCGCCTGATGAATTATCGAGTTGATTTGTTTCAGCATATCGATTTGCAACATGTGATTGATACGTTCTCGCATCGGTTCAATTTGCAGAGTCAGCAGCCGATCGAGGGCTCTAAACGCACGTTGTTGTGGTTCAGCAGAAAATAGTCGACTGTCTTGCGTGGTGCCACAAACCTGCAAAAATGTTTGCATGGTTAACCGCTCAGCAAAATCCGCCGATCAAGATTCTGCCTCGCAGAACTCCGGTCAATCTCCGGCCACGGTCCGATATCGACGATATCGATTGATCATTGACTATGTCAGTCAGCAGGATATTTTTGCGATCGAATCTGTTCGTGAATACTGCCACGAAGAGAAACCCGGATTCGTCACGAAGGTGGTCAACGAACTGGTGAATGATGGCTGGTTGATCAAGTCCACAGATTCACAACTAACGTGGAATCAATCTCGAGGTGATTTTCCGGTTAGTCGTTGGCTGGATGACAAGATTTTTGGCAGTCAGATTTCCGCTTCGCCTCAGCAGGATCGGCCTCGCGAAAGATTGTTGGACGTGGGCGCAGAGAACTTGAAGACGTCAGAGTTGATTGCGATTCTGGTTCGCAGTGGCCGGCCTGGCGAGTCGGCGGTTACCGCCGGCGAAAAAGTGGCTCGTGAATTTGATGGTCGTGTTGCGGATTTACCATTGGCGGGTCGTGCGGAGTTGAAATCGATCAGCTCGGCTGTCGAGAAGACCGCCTTTTGTCAGATCATGGCCGGAATTGAACTGGGACGACGAGTCGCCGAGCAATCGGATTCGCGAAAAATTTCCTCGATCTCTGGTTCGGATGACGCCATTCGATTCTGCCTGGATAATTTCTCCCGGCTGATTAGCGATGCCCGCCAGGAAGAATTTCATATCGTCACATTGAATACGAAAAATCAAGTCATCGATACGCATCAGATTACGGTAGGCACGCTCGATGCCAGTTTGGTTCATCCTCGTGAGGTGTTTCGCGCGGCCATTAAAGATGCAGCGTCTTCAATCATCCTGGTTCACAATCATCCATCCGGTGACCCGACACCCAGTCGAGAGGATCATGCCGTGACAGACCGGCTGACCGAGACCGGTAAAACCATTGGTATTGATGTGCTGGACCATATTGTGTTGGGCAAGGGTCGCGCGGTCAGCATCCGCTCCGGGGCGTAAAGATTCCCTGCCAACGGGTCTCACCGTTCTCGTTCGAGGCAGCACGCTATTGTTCGACGAACACGGAGTAATTGTCGAGCAGTTGGCCTTTCTGACGCGAGAGCTCGGTCAGCGCCAACGTCCAGTTGGTGTTGCGCCGGAAGAAAGAAACCTCGGCATCTGCCAGCCTTTGTTGGGCATCAAGCAACTCATCGAAGGAAGCAGCTCCAGCTTCGTAGGCAGCCAATCGTGCTTCGACTGTTTCACGAGCCGCTTGTTGTCTCGCGCTGGCGACCTGGACCAAAGCGTAGGTCTCGTCCAGTCGGCGCACCGCGTTGCCGACACCGTGAATGATCTGTTGCTGCTGATCGCGGAGGATTCGTTGTTCGCGATGCAGTCGCAATTCCGCATTGCGTACTGCCGAGTGAGCCTGGCGAAAACGAACGGGTGCCGCCAGTTGCAAACCGAATTGCCATTCCTGAAATCGTCCTTCGCCCGCTACTTCCAGCGCACCGCCGAACTCGCCAGAGCCTGCTCCCAGTCGATCGCCGAAACCGTTGTTGCGGTAGAGAACGGTCGCATCCAGTCGAGGCAGCAAGAAATTTCGAGCCGCCAGTAGTTCCAGTTCGGTTGCTCGAATGCGGGCTTCCTGTCGTCGCAGTTCCATCCGATGATCCAGCGCCAGTTCGACTAACAAAGGCCACTCGAAAACAATTTCCGCCACCATCGGCTCGTCCGCTGGAAAAATGTACTCACCGTCTTCCAGAGGCAGGTTCAACAGGCGTCGCAAATTTGCTTCGGCCTGCATGACCCCGGGTACTCCACCGGCTCCGCTTAAAGATTCGATCACACGAGCCTTGAACAGATAATACTGCTCACGAGCCTGAGCTTCTTGATGGGCTGCCCCACCGGGCAGATCCGATTCAAAACGGGACTTGGTAATCTTCCAGATATCTTCAGCATCCTGTAACGCCGCTTTGGCGGTCGAGAAATTTTTGTAGGCAAAATACAGATCCCAATAGGCGCCAATCACCTCGTTCACATAGTTATTGAGGCTGGCTTCAAACTCGAAACCGGAAACTTCCTGGCCCAATTGCGCCAGCAGAATTCCGTTGGGTTGAGTGAATACGGATTGTTGATTGGGTCCGGCTATCTCGTTAAAGAGTTCTCCACGACCTTGTAACAGCGGCTGACGAATCTCGGCTTCCAACTGCGTGGTCCAGACGCTGGGGAACAAATTCGTGGGTCGGTTATTGGAATCGTGAACTGCATTGCCGCGGATTGCGAACAGCGCGCCATTACGTGCCTGCTTTTGAATGCCGATGCCGGCGGTGGCCAAGTCCTGGACAAACACGTTGGTTCCGCCAGCGATCACAGCATTGTTAAAGACTCGGTCGTTGTTTTGATGATCGACGTTCGCCTGAACTCGAGCGTCGAATGCCGAGAGCGCCGCGTCGATTCCTCGCAATGGATCAGTGGCCGAAATTTCGGCGTCCAGTTGCCCTCTCACACTATCGGGCGCGCTCAACACTGTGGCGTTCAAGTCCCGTAGTATTTCGGTATCCGACAAGGCGATCGAAACCACTTCGTCCAGACTCATTGAACGCAACGATTTGGGAAGTGAGTCGCGAGACAATGTCGGATCGGGAATCGGAGATTGACCCAGATCTAAAGACTCGAATTCGTCGGGCGAAGAATCGCTTGTCGGAAGTTGCTCGAGATCATCCGGCGTTTCACCCGGTAGCGACAGCGAGCTGGTGGGAAGTTCTGCCGGAGCCAAATCCGATTGCAACGAAGGTTGCTGAGTTGTCTGGCAGCCCGCTAAAAAAGCCAGTAACAAAAACGAAACCAGCGCAGAGCTGCGGATTCGAGTTTGTGAGTATCGGACCATAATAACGATTGGGTCAGTCTAGAAAAGATTTACTGATATATCGTTAATCGGCGACTGGTTTTTGTTTGTTTGCTATTATCGGCGCATTGGTTATTACAGTTACAGGAGCCAAAGTTTCGCTAGCCGGCAAAGTTTAACAGGCAGGCCGGTTTTTGATTGTGGGCCGTCTTTTTACGGCTATTCGTCAATGCTGATGGTTAGACTTCCTGTCAAACCTGGCTTCAGGTTCCTTTGCTGATTGTCGATTTCGATACGAACCAGAAAGCGGTCATTGCTGGGATTGATTTCGTCGGAAACGAACACCACCTGACCGGCGACTTCAATCGACTGGTCATCCAAGTCCAATTCGAATATCGCGGGCTGGCCCGGTCGAACTTTGAACGCATACTTTTTGTTGACCAATGCTTCGACTCGCAGGCGTTCCAGGTTGATGACTCGAACGATCGGTTGGTTGGGAGCAATCCACTCACCAGGTTGAGCAAAGACTTCGGCGACTTGCCCTTTTAATTTCGAGTTCGTTTGGCGAGCTTGTAAATTCAATTCGGCGATTTTTTCACGAGCTTCCATCAGACGCACCGAGCCGTCATTGAGCTTTTGTTCCAGCTCAGCCTGCTCGCCCCCCAGAACAGCCTTCTCGACTTCCAGTTTCTGTTGATCGATTTCAGTGAGTGGAACACTTTTGGCAAAACGCCGGTTTGCTTCGACCGATCTTTGCAGAATCTTTTTGCCTAGCTCGGCAGATTTCTCCGAGAAACGAATGTTGATGTCATTCGAACTTCTGGTTTCGGCCATGTGACGTTCAGCCTGAGCCGCTGCAAGTTCTGCCTGGTAGAGCTGCTGGTCCAGTCGCACAATCAGTTCGCCCGGTTCGACCAGTGCTCCTTGTTCCACCACAAAGTCGACCAACCCGCCCTGACGAGTCGAATGGGTGACATTGTCGACCAGGGTCAATTGAGCATTGGAAATCTGGATGTCCTCTCCGAATTCAGATTCCTGCGCTTGGGCAATGAACGGACTCAACAGCAATAAAGCTGACAGGCAAGTGAAGCTTTTGATGAAATTCATGGTGAACATTCTGGTTTATTTGAAGTTGATGATTTGTTGAAAGTATCGCATCAGTCGATGAGCGATTGTGGATTGCCCGACTTTGATTTTTGCCAGACCTCGCATGCCGGTAACCAGTTCAACTGGTTCCGAGTTCGCTGATTGTTGGCTGGCAATCGGAATCGACACTTCGTAGCTTGGTGAGAGCGGGCGAGTCAATCCGTCGGCGCCGGCCATCGCAGTGACGGGGCCTCCGTAGGTTGACGAAAGTTCGCGCGGCAAAGCGACGATTGGATCCTGCGAAATCATTGTGACTTGAGATTCCAGCGGCTTGCCGGCCTGATTGATCAGTACCAGGCGCACCATTTGACCGGTTTCGACGAGTTTGACATTGGCCTGCTCGACAATCAGCGTCGCTTTGAATTGATTGGGATTGCCAATCAGGCAGACCACCGAGTTGCGTGGCAGGAATGCGTTGCGGTTTTCCCGATCGAAGGGAGTGCCGGTCCAGCTCTCCAGTTCACCGGCGGATGAGTCGTTGTTATGTGGCAAGTTCGGCGGCGCTATGATCTGTCCGTCGCGACCGGCTTTAAGCTTTAGTTGATCGATCTGTGTTTGTTTGATCGAGATCGTCCGCTGCAGCTTGAGTCGTTCGGATTCGGCCTCTTTGATTCGCCGCGTGCTGCTTATCTCGTCGGCCGAGCTCAATTGTAAAATCGTCAGCTCTGATTCGATCGCCGCCAGGTTGCCCTGGAGTTCCTGCAATTCCAGCAGAGCATTTCGATTTCTCAAAACCATTAAGGTATCACCGGCGGTGACAGTCTGACCCGCAGATACGTTGACTTGCTCAATCACTCCTGGCTGAGTCACATAAACGGTTTGCGCATCGGCAGGTTGAACGACAAAATGTGCCCAGACAAAATGCGGTAGTGGTATCGCCAGCACTGCCACCGTCACAGCGGACAGGCAAACACAGGTCAGGAATAAGCGAATTTTCTTCACTTCACGAAATCTCCCGGGGTAAAGCATGAACTTGGCGGCTTTGAACAGTGGCACCACCACCATTCCCGTTACCGACATCAACACAATAAAGTGGCCAAGGATCTTGAGACCGTAGGGCTCCAGTACTTCGCAGATGAACCACGAAATCAAAATTATCACGACCCACAAGTAAACAAAACTGGCGACCGCAAACAAAGCAAACACCATCAAGTTTCGTTGTGGCAACATTCTGGATGGAACAGGATTCATTCCCAGGCATGTTTCCCGGAATTTGCTCAACATCGCCATTCGCGATTTTTGAGTCAGGTTGGGGATCTCCAGGAAGTCCGACAAAATGTAATAACCATCGTAGCGCAGCAGAGGATTTGCGTTAAACAGAATCGTACTCACGCCGCTCAGGAACATTACGTTGAGCGCCAGATAGTGCCAAAAGCCCGGCTGAGTATTCCACCAGACGAAGGTGCAAATGGCTGCCAACACAATTTCGACGTACATCCCCGCCGCTCCGATTGCCATGCGTTTCCACTTGCTAGGC
>CAZOXC010000228.1:0-5918 GCA_964583205.1 uncultured Pirellulaceae bacterium
GACCGGCTGGACTGCCTTGGTTGCTTCGTTGATCGCGGACAAAGCCTGGGATGGCGGGCAGTAAGACGTTCACAAAGTGGGCAGTTAACGCTGAGATCCGGTTGGTGTTCACAGCTTGAGCACTTTAGTCTAAAAAAACGTGTTGCTGGCACTGTAGACTTTGAAAGTTGCCGATTCCTGTCGAACCTTGACAACGGAGAACTTGGAAATGAAGAAGCTTCAACAAACGACAGACAACCCGATTCCAATCGTCCCTCGATTAATTGCCGGCGCAATTTTGACATTTTTTAGTGTCAAGCACTTCAGTGACCCGCAGCATTTTGCCAACATCATGACGGCTGCCGGATTCCCAATGGTCCAGCTCAACGTTTGGGCCGCTTCAATCACAGAGTTTGTCGCTGGCATGCTGTTGCTGACAGGGTTCTTTGCGAGAGTCGGTGGAGTGTTGGGAATCGCCACGATGATTCCCGCGATTATCGCCACGTTAAAGATTGCTGGTCTGGAAGTTGACAATTTGCCGGGCGGTTTGACAGAGGTTCCATTCATTCCGCCGTTACCATTGCCAATCGTTACGATGGTGATGTCTGGAATCGTTTTGGCCATCGGTGGCGGAAAGCTGAGTGTGGACAAAATGATGACGGGGCCAAAGAGCACCGGTACAGAGTCGTAAATAGATTCAAAACACGCGCTTTACGGCTTCCTATGGAGGCCTGTTCAGTGTGCTCATCGCCTGAGTTGGTGCGGATTCCAAGGTCGGGTGAAAAATGGTTTCGACCGCTGGCAAAAGGTTGAGTTTCTTGCGTTTGCCCGCCAGACGATTGATCTCCCACTTTAGAGCAATAAAATGTAAGCTTACGAGCGTTCCGCGAACAGAGTTTACGTTTAATAACCAAGTCCGTTGACCACAAACTTTAGTGTGCAATATGCTCAAGTCATTATTAAGCTTCCACAAGAACCATCACACTCATCCTTCTTATCTGGGGTTCCTTAAAGGCACCATTGGAATGATGTTTAACCCGGAGGGTACTCAATCCGTTTTCGAGATTGAGGACGGGTTGATCAAATCGAAAAGCACCGAAGAGCTGCTTCGTTTTACGTCCAAAGATCCTGCGGTCGATGCAATGATCAAGGAGCGTTACCTGCAGCCGGTCCCCGATACAGTCGCGCTGGGCAAGTTGCCCAAGAATACGCTTGGGTACAGGTACTTCAATCATCTTGATTCGATGGGGTTTGATCCCGATTACTACCGGAAGATCGACGTTCAGAATGATACCGACTATGTGATGATGCGGATCCGCCAGACACATGACATCTGGCATGTGGTGACGGGATTCGATACGCATCCTTTGGGCGAGATTGCCATTAAAGCGGTCGAGCTTTCTCAAACGCATCGGCCGATGGCTGCGGCGATTTGCGCTGGCGGTGTGTTTCGTTACATGCTCAAAGAGCCGGAGTTGTTTAGCGATTGTCTTGAATCCATCGTTGCCGGCTACCACATGGGCCTGCAATCAAAGGCCTTGCTGTCGATGAAGTGGGAAGAGCTTTGGGATCGCGACCTGGATGACTTGCGACAACGTTTGGGGGTGGTACCCGTGGGCCCACATGGTGGTAAGCTGGATGTCGACTTTTCGCCCCAATCATCTGCTGTGGCTGATAAAGAAGCCAAGGCGGCGATTAGCGAAGCGTTGCAAAAATTTGCTCAAGAGAATCCGGATGCGATCCAGGAAGGTGAAGGTTTAGCCGACCATCACGACATCGCGAGCTGATTTTTGTAAGATACATTTTTTAGCGCAGTTAGACGAGAGTCAACTTGAACAATCCCAGCCAGCTCGTAAACATCACTCCGGTGGATCGCAAGTTTTCGCGGTCTGATTTTACCTTTGACCGCGTTGTCAAAACGACGACTTCGATTTGCCCGGAATGCCTGCAGAAGATTCCGGCGGACGTCGTTGAAAAAGACAGTCGCGTGTACATGCTCAAAAGCTGCGACGATCACGGCGATTTCTCTGCCTTGTTGGCGTCCGATGTGCGGCACTATTACGTGGCGGACCCGGCGGTCGAGCAAGTCGCCTGTTGTTGTGGCCCCAATCAGCATTGTGGCGATCAAGTCGAAAATCACAGTTGCAATATGCTGATTGAGATCACTCAGAGTTGCAATTTGACTTGCCCGACTTGCTATGCCGGTTCTTCGCCGCAAAACAAGTCCTTTATGTCGATTGAAAAATTCGAAGCGACGCTGGACGGGTTGCTGGAAATGGGCAAGGGCGAAGCGGATTTGATCCAGTTGTCGGGCGGCGAGCCGACGATCCATCCGGATTTCTTTGCGATGCTGCAAATGGCGATCGACAAAGGGATTAAGCAGGTTTACATCAACACCAATGGGTTGTTGCTGGCAAAACCTGATTTTGCCGAACGGATCGCCAAGCATGGGCCGAAAGTTTCTATCTACCTTCAGTTTGACGGATTCAAGTCCGGCACTTACGAACTTCTGCGTGGTCGAGATCTGACGGAAACCAAGCGCAAGGCAATCGAGAATTGCGAGCGTCTGGGAATCAACACCGTTCCGATCATGACGCTGACTCGCGGAATTAATCACGATGAAGTCGGTGAGTTCATCCGCTTTGCCACGACCCAGATTCGCAGTATCAGGAAAGTCATGATCCAGCCGGCAATGTATTCCGGTCGGTACGACAATCCTATGCTGGACGATCGGCTGACTCTTGCGGATGTTGCCAAGTTGATTGTTGAACAAACGGACGGCGTTTTTTCTGAAGACGATTTCACTCCGATTCCTTGCTCGGACCCGAACTGTTTCAGTATGGCAGCGGCCGTTCGCACGAAAGAAGGGCTGACTCCGCTATCCCGCTATCTGCCGAAGTACAGCCAGTGGGCCGAAGACGGAATCAGCCAGTTGATCGCCACCGTTTCGGATACTTTTGATAGTGCCGGTAGCCTTGGTGATTTACTGCAGAAAGTTATGGGTTCGTCCGCTGTTGCCAACATGGAAGAAGAAGCCGTCGATCGCTTGTTGGAATTGGTCGCTTCGCTGCCATCGGATCTGGGCACTCACGATTCCGAAGACTGGAATTCACTGTTCGCGATTGGCGTCAAACCATTCATGGACGCTTACACTTACGATCAAGATCGAATCGACAAGTGCTGTGTGCACATTATTTCTGCAGAAGGAAAACCTGTTTCTTTTTGCGAATACAATGCCGTCAATCGGCCGACTGGAAACCTCTGATGACTACGGATACAAACCCCACCGCAGCCTGTTGCGCACAGTTTTACGAACAAGACTGGGTGCAAACGATTCTGGGTGACAGTTTTCACCCCGGTGGAATTGAGTTAACAAAACGTTTGGTCAACAGCCTGGATATTCGTCAAGGCGATCGCGTTCTGGACGTCGCTTGTGGGATGGGAACCACCTCGCTGTTGGTTGACGAGCAGTTTGGTTCGTGCGTCACCGGAGTGGATTTCAGCGAACACAATATTCAGCGTGCGAAAGAGATTGCATCCAGCAAGAACTCGGCGGTCGAGTTCAAGATTGGAGATGCGACGGACTTGCCGATCGAAGACGGTTCAATTGATAGTTTGATTTGCGAGTGTGCGGTGAGCACGTTTGCTGATCAGCCTGCGGCACTGAATGATTTTTACCGAGTGCTCAAGACCGGCGGGAGTTTGGCGATTTCCGACATGGTGTTGAATGGCAAGCTTTCACCGAAAATGGAAACCTTGCTGGCACCCTGGACTTGTCTGGCCTCGGCAAAAACGGCCGCGGGTTACCAGCGGTTGTTGCTGGATGCCGGGTTCGTTGTGACCAGCTATTCGGACGAAAGCCAATCATTGTTGGACCTGGTTTTAGACTTGAAGAAGAAACTGTTGGTCGCGGGGTTGGGTAAAACGCTGGCCACCGCCGATGGTGTACCGGATGTTCTGGCTTCGCTGGATATTGCGGAACTCAAGTCGTTGATGGACGAAGCGAAACAGTTGGTAAGCGAAGGCGTTGTGCAATACTGTCGCATGACTTTTGCCAAAGATCGACCACGAACCTTGGAGAAACCACGGCTCGCCTTAATAGATTCCGGTAGCCAGGACTGCGGTCCGGGATGTGGTTGCTGATGGCGTTAATACCTGAATGAATGGCTTGTAGTACCCTGCCTTCAGGCGGAATTCCGGCTAAGGCCGGTGCTGCAAACTTTGCAGAAGACTAAATGTCATGGATAAGTTTACCCCGATATCCTCTAAGGAAATGCTTGGCGCTATTTCAGAGCACGAGGTGTTTAGTGGCTTTGACCGCGAAGCATCCGGAAAGCTGGAAGACGCGTTGTCTTATCAGACTGTCGCAAAGAACAGTCAGGTGTTTGAGATGGGCGACCAGCCCAACTTGATCTACTACTTGTTGGAAGGGTCGCTAACGCTCAAGTTTCCGGACCACTCGACCATTCAGTTGCGGGAAGGCGAGTTGATTGGGGAGATCGGTGTGCTGAATGGTAATTTCAGATTGGGGACTTTGACGGCTAACGTCGATAGCGCAGTGATTGCCATCGACGGCTCTCGTCTGTTTGATCCCGACTACTTGCCAGCCGAAACCAGCTTGGCGATCGTTCGCAGGTTGAGTCGGCGAGTGACCAATTACTTGAGATCAGTTCAGCAGACTTCTACGCAAGATCTGATCAGGCAAGGGGAGGGCGAATATGTCGAGTTTAAATCAACCCTCAGGTGGAATCTCAAAGCCGAAAAAAAAGACAAAAACATCACGCACGCCATCACCAAAACGATCGCAGCATTCCTCAATACAGACGGTGGGATATTGTTGGTGGGAGTCAGTGACGACGGAAAAGTTTCTGGACTTGAGGCTGACCGTTTTGAGAACGAAGACAAGATGCTGCTGTTTTTGACAGATAGTATAAAATCCCAATTAGGAACTCTGCATCTAAAGAATATCGATTTTCATACTGAAAGTATCGCGGGCAGTGAGGTGTTGCGGATTGATGTTCGGGCGGGTAGCGATCCCTGTTATTTAGCAAAAGAAAATTTGGACCATTTCTATATCAGAACTGGACCTTCAACGACGGACTTGAGATTGTCACAAGTGTTTGACTATTTGAACAAGCGATTTACTTGACCAGGTGATCGCATTCAGCCCGCCAAATCAAACCGTAATCCTTTCGTTTGAACAAGAACTCTGTAAGTAAGCTCATACAAAAGAATCAATAATCATGACTAATGAACAACATCAATCGCATGTCCTTCCTCCAGGGGACGAACACAATCAAAAATTACGCGACAATGTTCATCCTCAAGATTGGCCAACTGAACCGGCCGACACCGTTTATGACATGATCTCCATCGGAGCTGGAACGGCTGGCCTTGTTTCGTCGGGTGGTGCGGCGATGCTGGGTGCCAAGTCAGCGTTGATCGAAAGACACATGATGGGTGGGGATTGCCTGGTCACTGGATGCGTCCCCTCAAAGACGTTGATCAAATCAGCTCACGTGGCTCATCAAGCGTCCAAGGCTCACGAGTTCGGAGTCAACGTTGGAGATGTCAAAGTCGACTTTACGAAAGTGATGGAGCGATTGCGCCGAGTCCGTGCTGACATGGCTCATCACGATGGTGCGAAAAAACTGAATGACATGGGCGTTGACGTGCTGTTTGGAAACGCCAAATTCACCGGACCCAACACAATTGATTTGGACGGCAAGGAAATCAAGTTTCGTCGAGCGATGATTTGCGCAGGTGGAAGACCCTTCGTTCCAGATATCCCGGGTCTTCGAGACAACTGTCTGACCAGCGAAACGTTCTTCGAGCTGACCGAGCTTCCCGAGCAGTTCATGGTTATCGGCGGTGGCCCAATCGGTTGCGAGCTGGCGCATGCAATGCGAAGGCTGGGTTCCGAAGTCACAGTTCTGCAA
>CAZOXC010000229.1:0-5874 GCA_964583205.1 uncultured Pirellulaceae bacterium
AGTGTAAACAGAAACCTGCGGAAACTCCTTGCCAAGGTGCTCAATGCCTTCGGGTGCCGCGATGATCGATAACATTTTTATTTCTTTGACGCCCCAGTCAGTCAGCGCCTGACAAGCCAAACAAGCCGAACCACCGGTAGCCAGCATCGGGTCCAGAACGAACGCCATATCCACCGCCCGCCCATCAATCAGTTTGTTGTAGTAGCTCACGGGCGAGGCAGTTTCTTCGTCCCGGTACAACCCGATGTGCCAGACTTCGGCGATCGGCAGCAGTTCCAAAACCGGTTCAACCATCCCAATTCCGGCTCGCAAAATCGGCACCAAACCAACTCGCTGGGCAATTCGAGATCCTGTGGTCGTTTGCACGGGGGTCTCGACCGAATATTGTTCCAGCTCAAGTTCATTTGTGGCCTCGACCGCCACAAAGCCTGTCAATTGACGCAACGAATGCCGGAACTGCTGGTTACTGGTATCTTTGTTTCGCAGTATCGACAAATGATGCTTGACCAGCGGGTGAGTGATTTCCTGCGCCATATTATTTCTGCATCTCTGAAACTCTTGCAACTTGCTTCTTCTCTACAGGTTCCAATTTAGAGGACATCCAGGGAGGCTAAAAGTACAACTCGAAGCTCAAGACAAAACTATCCCTTAATCGGAATAAAAATTTCGGTCAGAATTTCAGATTCGGCCACTTCATCCGGGTCATTCAGATAAAACTCGAAAGGCGATTGTTTTTTCAATTGCTTCAGTTTTTTGGACCGTTGATATGACATCGCCGCGCTCCAACCATTGCCCAGAAAATCATAACTGCCGCGATGAGTAACCTTGACGGCTTTTGAGGGCAGCAGCTTGCCTGCAACCCCGCCCGCCAGTTCTGTTGATCGCTTGACCGGGATAAGCGAAGTAAAAACACACTCTTGAGTTTTCAAGTTCGTGTCGTCGTAAAGCGTTCCCGGGCCTCCAATCATTTCAAGATTGTTATCGGTTGCCAGGCAATGTGCCTGAGGCAGGGTAGATTCAAACTCTTTGCCAAGCTGCTCCATTTTTCCTTGTCCCTGAACTCCGACAAACTCACATCCAGCGAAATCGACGACTCCATTAATCTCTATATGTGAATTCACACTGCCAGTTTCCAAGTACGCTTTGAGCATCTTCAAGCCACGAGAATAATCCATACCGATCATGGTCTTCATCATGTCCACCATAAAGAACAAGAAGAACGGAAGTTTACTGTCCATGTGCCAGGTGACTTTGGTCGACGATTCTGACTGCGGAGTGATTTCCATCAGAACCTTGTTTCCCTTGGACTTAAAAGGCTTGAAGAACTCCAAATCCATTTCAAAATTCTGGCCAACCTTTTCAATTTCCATTTTCCCGCTACCAACCAGTTCTCCCTCCCAGTCGTAACCGTGGCCGACTTGCAGGGGTGTACCAACAAAATTCAGCCGCGCATCGGGTTCCATGCACAACCAGGGCGACCACTTGGGCCATTCGTTAAAGTCCCCCACTGCAGAGCGAACTTGTGATTCGGGCACATCGATGACAATCGATTTCTCAATGTGATATGACGGCATAACTGACCTCAGGACTTGAAGATTTCAAGTGACTATAAAAGATCTTTCCAGCGATGTCCAATCGTCGAATCGCAGAACGAATTTGTGCTCAACTGGAAAGCCAATTAACTACCTTGGCGAATGACAGTCGTTCCAGCCGGAATCGAGTCGTCCTGCAAATCTCAACTGTCAGACTGTGATTCCAGGTGCTTCATCAATTCTGCAATTGCAACGTGATCACCGCCGGTTTGATTCGCATGGTGCAGGATAATTTCACCGGCTGTTGTCACTATCATTGCGCCGCCTTGCTGCAAACTGTCGCCTTGAATAGATTTTTGTCGATGTCCATTCTTCATCGCTCGGATTCCATTCAAGATGATTTTTGGATTGAACAAGGCTCCTGCGCCGCGCTTTAAATCTGCGATCCTGAATGACTCGAGTTCCGGATCAACCAGCACTCGAAATGGCAGCTCGAATTCCGTGACCAACCGAGCGGCTTGTTCGACAGAACCTGAACCTATGGTTACCAAATCCGAATTGTGCTGCCGAAACTGGGAATATTTTTCACGCAACTGCGCGATTTGTTCACGACAAAACAGTCAGCCGAAATGCCGGATCCACACGAAGACTAGCGTCTGTTGTTCCCACAGCGAACCAAGTCGCACGTTTGTCCCGTTGGAGTCAGCCAATTCGATTTTTGAAAATTCAACGGATATTTGTTGGTCAGTCTTCATCTATACCTTCGTTCATTTCGGCCATTTTCCGTTTGTATCCCAGCAACAAAATCAACGGCACGCAAATCGCGATGACCAATCCCAGCGGCAGCATACCAAACTGCCCGCTCAGTTTTCCCAGCGCGACAAAAGAAATTGCGATTGCAAGGTTTGCCACCAATGAAATCACCGCAAAGCGGGACCAGGGGTAACTCTGCATCCCACACAAAAGAACCACAGCCTCGGCAAGGATTGGCACCGGGCGTGAAAGCGCCAGCGCCCAGTCTCCAAATCGATTGATAAAGGCGATCCCTGCTTGCTCATCGTCAGTGTCTACCAGCCGACCGAAAAGAGACTTGCCAACCAGTCGAGCAGACCAATAACCGATGATGCAAGCCAGGTTCAATCCCAGCCAGGCCACCATGGTTCCCCAAAAGACACCCAGTTCATTTCCGGCAAGTGCACAGATGACGCTGGAGGGAATTGGCAATAAAATGTCGATAGCCAACACGGCGACCACGACCCCAGCAACAACCCAGGGTTCACTGCGACCCAGTTGCTCGACCCACTCGACCAACCGTTCTTCGAAAGCAAACCCCAACACCACCAGCGGAATCGCTGGCACCAGCAACGCAATCAGCAGAAGGACAATTTTTTGAACTGGTTTTTTCATTACTTTAGAAACTGCATGCCTGACGTCGGCCATTCTGTCGAGCGGTTGTGTTGCTGCCTGTTGATTGTACTGGCGATCTTTGTCTGTTCTTGTAATCGAGATGCCCCAGTCTCTATGACCGTGGTTGGCGATTCAATGGCGCCCACAATTCATGGTGAACATCTGCAGTCGACTTGCCAACAGTGCAACCGAACTTTTCGCCATTCATTCTCTCAAGTTCCCAAGTCTGGAAGATTGGTTTGCCCTTGGTGCGGACTCGATCGCGTTGATGCAAATTTGGCAGAAACTGTCGCTGGTGATCAAGTCGTGATTGATTCTGTAGAAACAAACAACTTGAAAAGAGGTGCTTTGGTCGCCTTCAACAATCGAGCAACCGGCGAGCCAAGTGTGAAACGCATTCTCGGCTTGCCCAGCGAAGCCATTCGTTTCCAAAATGGAAATTTGTATGTGGATGAACAGCTGGTACGCAGAGCCGGTTCGCAGACAAGTAATCCCTGGCCTTTGATTCGAGTTTGGAATTTCGGCCCCGACGAAAGTTTTGGAATCCGTCAACGGTTCAAAGTTGAAAACAGCAATTCCAGTTGGGAAATCGGCGATCGGATTACTGGAAGTCGACCGAGCGATCGCGGCTCGCTCGACGCAGAACAAACCGACTGGATCGCCTACCGCCACACAAGGTGTTATCGGTTAGGGCACGCCCAGCAACCAACCGGGCCATTGGACGACTTTTACGGTCACAATCAAAATCTGGCTCGAACTCCACGTGAATTGAGCGAGTTCCAGGTACGCCTGAAATTGCAAATCGATCCGGACAGCCAATGGGTGTTTGCTGTCCATGACGGCAACCAGCAACACTTGATCGAATTCGCTACTCCGCAATCCGGAAGACTGGAATGGAATTACGGCAATCAATCAGATCGCATTTCGCTAGACTCGACGAACCCCGCAGCCATCGATTTCACCATCGGCACCCTGGACGACCAGCTGACTCTCCAACTCAACCACAAGGTCATTTTAAATCTGCAGTTTGATTATCGGGCACCCACCAGCGTCACTGATGAGTTCTTTAAAATTGGACTGGTCCGTGGGGCGGTCACACTGCAATCGTTCGATCTTTATCGTGATATGTACTTTTATTCCGAGGGGAAACAGCAATGGAAACTGGGTCAGGACGAATACTTTGTGCTGGGAGACAATTTGCCTGATTCCAGCGATAGTCGGCAATGGCCACAGAGCTCGGTCACAACTGGCGACATCATCGGCCAGGTCAGCGGGAAAAACGGTCACGAAACTCGGTGATTTCTGCCACGAACCAAGATAGTGAGAAAAGGGCAAATCGGTTATATTCATCCAAACTTTTGAGAGCGTATATGTTTGGCAGAAAAAAATCAGATTTCGAGAAATTGGCAGAACGGGAAGAGGAACGCGCAAAGGGGCCTCAGTTTGATGACGAGGCCAGCAGCGTCACGAACTCGATTCGCGAAAAAGGCGTCCGCGAAACCTTTGAATCGATCCTGATTGCCATCGCGCTTGCCCTGTTATTCCGATTCTTTCTGGGCGAAGCCTATATCATTCCCACCGGTTCGATGGCCAACGCTTTGCAAGGGCGACATTACGATTTTGCATGTGAACAATGCAACTATCAGTACCGTGTTGGTGCCAGTATTGAAAATCCTGGATCGTCAACTTCTGGGCAAGTCATTCAAACGGTTTGTCCGATGTGCAAATTCATCACCAACTTGAAGCCGACACAACGGCGGGATCATCGTTCGTATGTGGGTGACCGAATTCTGGTCAACAAATTTATTTACGATTACCAGGCACCCCAACGCTGGGACGTCGTCGTTTTCAAGAATCCTTATAACGGCAAACAGAACTATATTAAACGTTGCGTGGGCATCGCGGGCGAACTGCTACTGATCGAAAATGGCGACATCTTTTCTATCGACCCGGAGACCAGGTCCTTTGAAGATCGCCAAATTCAAGCCAAGGATCCTCGGAAACTTCGCGCCATGTTCCAACCGGTATATGACACCAGGCATTTCCCCGAAAGTCTGAAACGAGTCGGTTGGCCAACTCGCTGGCAACAATGGGGCCAGCAATCAGCGGCCTGGACCGTCAAATCTGAAACAGAAGGGCACTCGTTTTCCTGTTCGGGCGACGCAGCCGGGGACCAATGGTTGCGGTATCGTCATGCAATTCCGCGATACAGTGAATGGAAAGAAATTAATTCCGGAAACTTGCCAGACAGAATCAAAAACGACTTTATCGGCGAGCTGATTGGCGATTCAAATGCTTATAACGAGGCTCGATCGAAGGTCAAATTTTATCGCAATGGTCGACGAATCGAAGCTGAAGACAATAACTTTGATCGAGTTGGCGTTCACTGGGCCGGTGACTTGAGCTTCGAATTTGATGTCGAAATTAAATCGAATCACGGCACGCTGTCACTGGATCTCGTAGAAGGTGGCGCACATTTTACCTGCAAAATTGATATCGCTTCCGGAGCTGCCACGCTGGATGTTTCCGATTCAGAAATTAGATTCGTCGACTCCAACGGCACCAGGGTCGGTACACCTCAGTCCAGCGTCAAAATCAACGGGCAGGGCAAATACAATATTCGCTTCGCCAATGCAGACGATCAGATTTATTTGTGGGTTAACAACAAACCCGCTGATTTTGGAATCGTTGGATATAAGAGAGATTCTGAACTGCGACCCAAGTATTCGCTGGCTGACCCAGGTGACGCGGAACCGATGGGTATCGGCTCAACAGGTGTTGCAATGGATATCTCGCGGATCCAAGTGATGCGGGACATTTATTATACGTCCGATCAATCAGGCGACGAAAACAACCGGGATATTTCATTCGAATACGATGACAACAAGTTGGATCTGTTGATCTTCGATAACAACTTGACTCAGTACCAGATGCG
>CAZOXC010000230.1:0-5866 GCA_964583205.1 uncultured Pirellulaceae bacterium
CCCAATGGTTGAGCTGGTCGAAGCCGGCGACAACCGACAGTTCACTCGGTCGTCAGTTTTTCTTTGTGTGAACTAACAATCGTCGATCTGATCTTCGTCGGAACTCGAGTCGCTCGGCTTGTTCGTGTCATTGATTTGCTTGACATAGTCAGGCACCATTTTTTCAAGATCAATCGCATTATCAAAAATCACTTGCAGGTTCTTGTTCACTTCACCATTCTTTTCGATCTTTCGGAAATCGGCCAGTGAAGTGGCGATCAACTCTTCGATCTCAACGATCTCGGCCCCCTGTGGATCAAGTTGCTTGGCATCGACGGTTTCCTGCAGAAACAATGAGAACTTGGCCAGCGCCAGATTGAAGGTCATCTCTGCCCGCAGCGCGAGATCAAAATAGTTTTCATCATCATGATCCAACAGCCTTCCCACGATTTCAATTGCCTCTGCCCGCAGCTCGAACGATTTATCCAAATCTTGAACCAACATGTAGGAGTTGGCCAACCCGTTTAGTTCGACGCTCAGTCCACGAATGTAATCACTGTCTTTAGGAAAATCGGCAATCAAACTTCGATAAAACTCTACCGATTTTTCCATGAATACAGCAGTCTGTTCATAGTCTTCTTTAAGCAAGTAAGCTGATGCAATCCGCGAGTTGTCCAGCGCCAGCCGGTATCGAGCACCCGCGTCTTCCGGATTGAGTTCGTTGAGCATCGTGTTGAAGCTCGCCGCTTCTTTGGCGGTCGCCAACGTCTCTTCTACTTTTCTCAATTCGTACTGGACATCCGCAATTGTGCGGAGTAGCTCCCCGTGCAATTTTCTGGCCGCGACATTTTCGGGCTCGGCCGCGATGATTTGAGAAGACAATTCCAGCGCCTTGTTGGCATCCGTCTCTGCCAATTCAAGCTTGTTGATCAGCATGCGGATATCAGCCCGTTTGGAAAAAAGATACAGGCTCATGTTGATCGATTTCTCTTCGATTTCTTCGTCTTCGCTTAATTCGCCCAGCAGTTCTTCCATGCGGTTGAGTCGAGATTCGGCAGCCGTCAATTGTTGGCGACTACTTTCAATGTCGCACCAGCGCTGCTCCGTCATAAACCTGGTCACAACCAGCGGATCTCCCTCTTCCAGTTCCATTTTCTGAAAGCGAGTTTCGGTCACATTTAAAATCTCTTCGGCCTGCGATAATCCATCACGCGACAACACCACATCGAACTTGTTCAGCATCGTCGAAATCAATCCGTGTTTGGCTTTTTCCAGTGACGGACTGCGCCGCAGTGATTCTTCAGTCAATTCGATTGACCTGTCGTAGTTTTCGATCGCCTGATCCAGTTTTCCCATGTTGGGTATATTCGGATTCCCTTGCACATCAGCCAGCGCCTTGAAACTGAGTGCCAACTGAAAATTGTATTCAACATCGTGTTTCGCATCGGTCGACAATTCATCAAGGTGCTTTTGCAACTGATCGGCAAGCTCGCCTCGCACCGGGGTACTTCCCAACAATTTTTGCAACTCGGCCAAATGCTCCTGCGAAATCCATTGAGCAAATTTGTTACTGCTGGCGATCAAACGTTCGGAACGAGCAACTTCATCGGAAAGTTGTCGGTTGTGCAAACTGAGTCCGCCCAGGGCTAACCCGGTCAGCAGGATCACAGCGGTCAGCAGTGAAGCGGCGGCCGGATGTCGGCGACACCATTTGGTCGTCCGTTCCGGCCAGGACACCGCGCGAGCTTCCACCGGTTGCCCACGCAGAAACCGACTCAAATCATTGGCCAGTTCAGCCGCCGACGCATAGCGCCGGCCGGGCGCCTTGGCCAGACACTTGAGACAAATGTTTTCCAGATCTCGCGGAATTTGATTTTGCAGCCGACGGGGCGCGAGCGGCTCATCGGCAATCACCGACATCACCGTTTGCATAGGATCTGGTGACTCAAAGGGCGCGTGGCCGGTGATCAGCTTGTAGAGAATTCCGCCCAGTCCATACACATCACAGGCTTCCGTTAACTTCTTGACAACTCCACTGGCTTGCTCGGGAGCCATGTAACTGGGTGTTCCCAGAATTTCTCCCGTTTGAGTGGCCGAAGAATTTCCCGTTACGGACTTGGCCAGACCAAAGTCGGCGATCTTGGGCGTTCCGTCGCTGGCCAGCAAAACGTTGGATGGCTTCAAGTCACGGTGCAGCAAGCCCTGCTGATGCGTGTACTCAATTGCTTGCGCCAGGATTGTAACCAGTTCAGCAGCGTCGCGAGGATCTTTGGGTTTGTTGTTCAAGTGCGATTCGAGCGACTCACCATCAACGTATTCCATCACAAAGAATGGAACGCCATTCATTTCGTTGGAAGCATAGAGTTGCGCGATGTTGGGGTGCTTGAGTGCAGCGACCGCTCTGATCTCGCTGTCAAACCGATCTCGCAAATGAGTTGCGTGGGCGGCCAGCATTTTAATGGCGACCAGCCGTTCCAGGTGCTCGTCACGCGCCAAATAGACCACGCCCATCCCGCCGCGCCCCAATTGTTTCTTGATCGAGTAGCCGGGAATGTCGATCGGCTTGATGGACGTGAAGCCCTCCATCGAACTCGGCTCAATGATATCTGAGTCAGATTCAGCCTCCGTTTTCTGGGCGAAGGACTCGACATGCGTCAATGTCTTGCGCACCATCGACCAGGTGGAACCCTGAGCGAAGCCCGGTTCCGTCCAGTCCTGATCTGTTGATTCTGACTGGTCATCGATCGCGTCAGCCGGCTCATCCAAAGCCGGTGGTAGCATTAGGGGAGTCCGTTTTGTGCCTTTTTGATCGGCCATCCAGTTGTGCTCTCATTAAACAATTTGACTGCTCTTTTTCGCATCAATGACCAATACTGGTTGAATTTGCGATTGTGACAGGAAATTTTCAGAATTTGAATCTCTGCTTTCGTGCCTTCCGAAACATTACCGGGCGAAAGTCGTTTCATTTTAGTGCTAATTCAGCGACAATATGAATAGAGTTCTTCTTGCGGGAAAATGATTTGCCAAAATTGAGTTTGTTTGCGATACCCTGGCTGCTTTCGTTGGCAGCCCTTGCTACCGGCGAGGAGTACGATGAGGCGCTGAAGCTGTTCTATGCAGGCCAGTACGCCGATTGTGTAGCCGAATCCATCGTATATCAGGGCGCCAACGAATTCGATCAGGACTGGGTACTGTTGAAGATGCGCGCCGAAATGGCGCTGGGCCGATACTCGGATGCTCAGGCAACACTCGAATCCGGATTGTTCGATCACTCAAACAGCTTGCGGATTCGTTTGGCGGGCGAGGAAGTTTGTCGATACAACCAGCAGATCGATCGTTCGTTCGAATTGTTGCAGGAGATTCAAGAGCTGTACGATCGCAGTGCCTGGCGGTTTCGCGATGCATTGAACCAGATCGACTACGCCAAATATCTTCTGACCCAGGGCCTGGACGCCAAAGAGGTGCTCGACCAGGTACTCGGGCGAGTCAAGAACAATTATCCCAATGAACATCAGGTCTACGCCGCGATTGGCGAACTGGGGCTGAGCAAAAACGAAATGGGTTTGGCCGCGGACAATTTTCGTAAAGCCATTGAACTGGAACCCGGCAATCCTGACTACCATTTCAAACTTCATCAGGCAACGTCGACCGGCGATCGACAGACTGCCGAAGATGCTTTGGAAAAAACTCTTGAGCTCAATCCGAATTTCATTCCTGCCTTATTGGCGGTTGCCGAAAATCAGGTCGATGGAGAAATCTACGAGCAAGCCGAAAAAACGATCGAACAGATCTTTGAAATCAATCCTCACCAGCCGGCAGCCTGGTCGCTCAAAGCCATCATCGCTCACTTGCAAAACGATCTCGATGAAGAACAACGTTGTCGAGCCAAAGCGCTGGAGCACTGGCAGTTCAATCCTCAAGTGGATTACTTGATCGGTAAAAAGCTATCCAGAAAATATCGTTTTGTGGCTGGTGAAGCGTATCAGCGCCGAGCATTAATTTTTGATCCGGATTTCCAGCCGGCCCGCATTCAATTGGCCCAGGATGTTTTGCGACTGGGGCGCGAGCGAGAAGGTTGGGAGCTGGCTGAACGAGTCTTCGAATCTGACAACTACAATGTCGTAGCGCACAACCTGGTTACTTTGCGCGATCAAATCGAAAAATTTGAAACGATCAAGCGAAAAAACTTCGTAGTGCGGATGGATCCGCTGGAAGCCAAGCTGTATGGGGATCGAGTGCTTGATTTACTGGTGCGAGCCAGTGAATTGCTTGAGTCCAAGTACAAAATCGATATTCGTACTCCGGTGATTGTCGAGATTTTCTCGAAGCAGCAGGATTTTGCCATCCGTACATTCGGCACCCCCGGCGGCGACGGATTCCTGGGCGTTTGTTTCGGCAACGTGGTTACCATGAACAGCCCTTCCGCTCAGGGTGCGAATTTGACCAGTTGGGAATCGGTGTTGTGGCACGAGTTTTGTCACGTAGTCACACTGCAGAAAACGAAAAACAAAATGCCTCGCTGGCTCAGCGAAGGAATCTCGGTTTACGAAGAGCGGCTGGCGGACTCGGCCTGGGGCCAGTCCATGAATCTCGATTATCGTGACATGATCGAAGACGGGGACTTGACTCCCATCAGTGAGTTAAGCAATGCGTTTTTGAAACCCGAATCGGGCGCGCATTTGCAGTTCGCTTATTATCAGTCTTCGATGGTGGTTGAATTTCTAATCCAGGAACACGGGCTGCAGACGCTTGTTCGAGTCCTGGATGATCTGGCAGTCGGCATGCCCATCAATGAATCTCTGGCTCGCTACACCGGTTCGCTTGAATTACTCAATCAGGAATTTGAACAATATATTCGAGGCAAGGCCGACGAGCTGGTCGCCAAAGGAAACTGGGATAAGCCTGAATTCGAAGAAACACCCGATGCCGCAACGCTGCTTCAGTTCGCCGCAGAAAATCCAGACAACGTTTTCGCTCTGCAACTAAAAGCCAGAACCCAACTGGAAGCCAAGCTATGGAATGATGCCAAAGCCAGCTGCCTGAAGTTGTTGGAATTGGGATACAACTTTCCGGGCGAGCGAAATCCTCATTTGATGCTGGCCGAGATCTATCAGGCTACCGACGACAAACCGAATCAAATTCAATCGCTGCAAAGTTACCTGCAGGTTGACGCTGATGCGACTCAACCGATGGTGCAGTTGATGGAAATTTATCGAGGCGATCAGGACTGGGCCTCGCTGATCAAAGTCGCACAACGGTACCTTGCTGTGAACCCGATAATTTCGGTTCCGCATCGATATCTCGCTGACGCTGGTGTGGCCACCGGCAATCATCAACTGGCGATCTCTGGTTTGACCGCATTGACGGAACTCGATCCAGGCGACCCAGCCGGTATTTATTTTCAACTGGCGGGTGCCCATTTTGCCTTGAACGAAGTACCTGTGGCCAAGCGATTCGTATTAAAATCGATTGAAGAGGCGCCTCGTTATCAGGAAGCTCACGAATTGTTGTTGCAAATCCTGAAACGCGAGAAAGAAACTTCGTCCGCGGGCGACGAAACCGGTAAATCGTTACAAAAACAATGAGTGGTTACAGTAGAAACTCGAAACCATGATCAAACAATTATTCAATAACCGATTTAAGACCGTGCTTTTGCTGGTCGCAGGTTTTGCGACCATCGCCGGGACGGCCGTAGCTATCGCGCAGTGGCAGGACTACGGCTATCGCCGCCGCGGACGACGTTTCGACGAAGAAGCGGTCGGCTCGCAGCGTAATGGCGTACCGATGTGGGAAGGCGATGTGCAATTTAAAGAAGATGTATTTACCTTCGCGCGGATCAAGTACACTTCGCGCTACATTCGCTGGGGACGACCGGACTGGGCCGTGG
>CAZOXC010000231.1:0-5863 GCA_964583205.1 uncultured Pirellulaceae bacterium
AGCAACAGTAAAGGCAGGCTGACACAAGTGATCGATAAAACGATGACCCCTGCCTGTACGCTGCTGAAAAAGGCAACCAGGATGGCTGACAAGAACAATGCCGCCGCCAAAATGCCAAGAATTCCGGCTGAGGGAACAAAAAGTTCCAGGAAAACCACACCCAGCCCCAGAGCCAGCAGGATAATTGACCAGTAAATTGGGTCCATATTCAACTCAAAAAAATGTTAACCGCCCGAATTCTATTCAGCGGCATTTGTGAATCAAGCATATTTAGCGGAAGCTTGATTGAAGACAGTTTTAACCCTTTATCGACCGTTCAAGAATATGGCAAATCACTGGAATCTGGCGAAGGCGAACTACGGACAGATTAAATCCGAGGAATACGAGGTTGCGGTATTGCCCTTTGGTGCGACCGAACCGCACAACCTGCATCTGCCTTACAGCACAGATACGCTGGAAGCCACAATCGTTGGCGAAAACATTTGCCGGGCCGCAGCCGAGCAGGGGGCCAAAGTCATGTTGTTGCCGACAATCCCATACGGCACAGAAACGAACATGCGCGAATTCCCATTTGCCATGAACCTGAACCCGACCACTCTGGGTCTTGTCATACAGGATCTGATCGAATCGCTGCAGCTATCGGGCATCAAAAAAATCCTGTTGTTGAACAGCCATGGCGGAAACGATTTTAAACCGCTTGTAAGAGAACTGTACGGACAAGTGGAAGCGCAGTTGTTTATCTGCAACTGGTACCAGGTGATTAACGATTGCTACAAAGAGTTGTTTGAGCATCCCGAGGACCACGCGGGCGAAATGGAAACTTCATTTGCACTGGCCTATTTTCCGGAATTGGTTGCCAGGAACGAAGATGGCAGCTTGTCGGCCGACGACGGTGCTTGCCGGGAAACTCGATTCGAAGCGTTGAATTCGGGATGGGTATCCATCAGTCGGCCCTGGCATCTTTTGACAACCAATAGCGGCGCAGCTTACCCTCACAAAGCGACTCAGGAAAAGGGCCAGAAGTTGATGCAGATCCTGGTCGAACGACTGGCGCCGTTTTTGGTGGAATTATCGAACAGTCAGTTCGATGAGAGCTTTCCTTTTGAGTGATTTCAGGAAGCGAAATCGTTGCCGTTGACCCGTTATTTTCGCGGGTTACAATTGGATTTCGTCAGGTATGGTGGCTGTAGCTCAGTTGGTTAGAGCGCCGGATTGTGGTTCCGGAGGCCGGGGGTTCGAATCCCCTCAGCCACCCTTCAAATGAAAGCCCTTGTTCAGCGAACGCATTATTGTTCAATGAGCGGAGGGCTTTTTGTTTACCACGGTTGTCGATCGCGATCGACAAGTATCACATCTGAGGCAAAGCCCGGAAATCCGGATATTTATCGCGACCTTGTCGAGATGACGGATATCGAACAATAGATTTCCCGCAATTGACCAGGTGCCTCGGAATATTGAAACGTAAGGCCGGACCGATTGGTATAGTTCTGCCGTAGAATGCGGAAAAATGGAGATAGAGTTCAAGGCACGATCCATGGGCACGTTTCAAGCAGCTCGCGAGATTGAGACGCAGCCATGAGTCAACGAGCCAGCGGATTCCATTATAATGCGAACGGGTAACCCGGCGTTTCATGTTGAGTGACAACAGCGCGTCTGAACAAGTACGGTGATCATGATAGAAGCTCAGCCAGTCACAACTTTTGCCAAAAAAGGTTTGGCAATTGAAGTACAAAATCTGGACAAGGTTTATCGAGAGGGGATCTTTTTCAAAAAAGGGATCAAAGCCATCTCGGACTTGTCCTTCAACGTCAACCAAGGCGAAATTTTCGGTTTGCTTGGTCCCAACGGTGCCGGCAAGACCACCTTCATCAAAGTGTTGTTGGGGATCATTCGAAAATCCGGCGGCTGGGCCAAAATGTTGGACCATGATGCCGGGAGTCGGGCAGGCCGCAACTTATGCGGTTACTTGCCGGAACAACTTCGAGTACCGAAACATCTGACGGGTAAAACCGCGCTGGAATACTATGGCAATCTTAGCAATGTACCGACATCTGTCGTAAAAGAGAAAAGCGATCGATTGCTGGAGATGGTCGGACTGACGGCTCGAGCTGGAGATAGAGTCAGCAAGTATTCAAAGGGTATGCAGCAGCGTCTCGGTCTGGCTCAGGCAATGTTGCACGAACCAAAACTTTTGATTTTGGACGAGCCCACAGATGGACTTGATCCACGAGCTCGTGCCGAAGTTCGCTCGATCATCCCGGCGCTGCGTGACCAGGGTGCGACGATTTTGATGAACAGCCATATTCTGCAGGAAGTGGAGATGGTTTGCGATCACGTCGCGATTCTGGATCGAGGCAGATTGCGATACAGCGGTTCAGTTGCCGACATTGGTGCCTTTGTAGCTGAACAACAGAGCCAAACACCCAGCACCCAACTGGAAGTCATTTTAGATTTGCTGGGCGAACAGGAACAAATCAGTCATTTGTTTCAAGCACTTCCCGGCAGCCAGTTCGAGGTGTACGGTTCCGACAAAATAAGGGTTCGGACCAAGCTAAATGACCAGGACGATGTTGACAGACTGGTGGACACGTTACGTGCTGCCGGTGTCAGCATCGTTAATTTGTCGCGCAAGCAGATCACGCTGGAAGATGCCTTCCTGCAAATCGTCGAATCCAACCAAACAGGCTAAGGTAATTTCCATGCGACCCTATTTGTCAATCATTAAGGACTCGTTTCGGGCAGCGTTGGCTTCGCGAGTCTTGTATGTATTGTTGTTTTGCATCACCGTATTTCTGTTGGTGTTGGCGCCAATATGGATCAAGGAATCTTTGGATTGGAAAATCGTATTTGATAGAAACGTGCGCAATCCTGACGGGATGTGTAGTCGATTGGGTGAAGCCGGTCCAAATGAAGATGAGGAACTGATACACCACTTGTGGAAACGGATCTCCCCAGACTTGCAGCAGGAGCTGGTCAAGTTCCATGAAGTAGATGCGGGCGGGCGTGGTGAAAGTGGCCCGGAAGAACCATTCGGCGAAACCGGAGCATTTCGGCGCCAGGCAATGTGGTTTGACACAGTGGAAGAGCTCAATCAAATCATTGAAGGAGACAGTCTTTACGACGAAGAGTTTTACAAAGACCGTTATCTGCCGGTTGAAGCCAGTGATTTAATCGAAGAAGGCATCGAGAATCTGAACAAAGCTCAATTGCGGCGCTTGAACAGGAAGCTGGTCGAGTACAGTTTGGCTGGATTTATCAGAGAAGGTCCCGCATCATCATTGAACATTTCCTATCTGGTTTGGTCACCAGAGTTTCTGAGGTTTAATTTTACACGCGGTGATCTCAAGAAGTGGATTTCCAGCTATTTACCTTTTGCGCTGGACAAGATCATCCTGGCGTTTGGCATGTTGATTGCCGTGATTATCACAGCCAGCCTGATCCCGGATATGTTGCAGGCCAACTCGCTTAACCTTTTGTTAAGCAAGCCAATAACCCGTTGGGGTTTGCTGTTGTCCAAGTTTGTCGGGGGCTGCGCGTTTATTGCGATCCTTGCCGCCTACTTGTTTTTCGGTTTATGGCTGTTGTTGGGCGTAAGGATCGGATATTGGGACAAGGCGATATTGCTCAGCATCCCGGTTTATATCTTTGTGTTTGCAATTTATTTTTCGGTGTCGACATTGTTCGGAGTGATGTTCCGCAACACGATCGTATCGATCATTCTGACGTTCCTGTTCTGGGTCGTTTGTTGGGCAATCGGACAGAGCTACAGTTTCATGGAGTCCGGCATCGGCGCGTCAAAGGTTGTCACAATTGTCGAGGCCAATGACCAGTTGTTTCACGTAGACAAAGTTTCCATGTCCTATCAGTGGAACGAAGAAGAGCGCAAGTGGGAAATGGCAATGGCGGACGAAGCCACACGATTCATGTCGAATTTTTTCTACGGCACCGCCTACGTCGCTGACATCGAGGAGCTTGATCTACCACCACCAGTCGGCCCGGCCTATGTGTCAGAGTACGATGTTGTGGTGGTTGGTCTCTTCGATCCGCAATCACCCACGATGCGCGAACGAACGTTTGCCGTGACCAATGCGGAAAGGGAATGGAAACCAGTCAACGCGGGCTATCTACCGCCCAATGCGGTTCAGATGTTTGAAAGCCAGACACAGGGACTGTTGGTGATCGACAGCTCGGGACAAATCTTCCGCCTTACAGAAGATCCGCTTGCAGCTGCAGACAAACTTGAACAAGAACAAGCCCTGGAGTCAGTCGAGCCTATTGAAGAATCAACAGAAGATGGCTCCGAAGCAGACGATGAAAACGACGACGATGATAATGAGAATTCGGACGAAAACGATGAAGCTGCGAACCTGGTTCGCTCCAATGGCCAGGTCAGCCTGACCAGCAATCGAGTAGCCGTTGGCCGAACCACCCGCTCGACTTCCAGGCCTGCGCAGCCCTCACAGCAGGAACCTTTCGGTCGGGCCGAAGTGCTCGATCTGGATTTGTTTGAAAAAATAAGTTCCGGACGGCTGGTTTCCGTTGGTGATTCCAGGCGAGTGGACATGAATCCGGACAATGATGAGATCGCCGTTTACTCTCGAGGAACGATTAACATTCTTAAACCCGAGAATGGCGTATACCAACTGGATCAGGAAATTCGCCCGCAGTTCGACGTGGAAGCAAGTATGCCCGCATGGATTGCTTACAAGGGTGAGATTTTGTTTGTTGCACTTGGCAACGGAGAACTGGTTACTATCAATCGAAATACGCTTGAGGAACTCAATACCTACCTACCTGAAAATCGTTCAGCCGTTACCGGGATAGCCAGTTCAAACGACGGGCGATTTTTCCTGGCCCGTTACCGCAACGGAAACCTCTGGTATCTGGATATGGAAAAGCCAGATTCAATCAACCGAGCTCCTATTCGAGGGCAAGGATCGATATCCGGTGCAACATTCAACTCGGCGGGCAATCTTTGGGTCGCCGACCGAACCGATCGACTGACTCAGTATGATCCGACGGACTGGTCCAAAATTGACACCAAAGATCCAATACCCAGTGGGTGGATCAAGTTCTATCGATTCGGAATCAAGCCAATGTATAACTCGTTCCCCAAGCCAGGCGAGTTCTACAAGCTGATTTCTCACCTGTCAGATGGCAGTGGTGTCAAAGTCGATCGCAATGTCGATTTGACATCGCAACCAGAACCAGATCGACCTTGGGATCCATTCCGCAGCGGACTGATCTTCGTGGTGATCACATTGTTTCTGGCCTGCTTTATTTTCCAGCGCCAGGAATATTAGGGACTCCCGCGGAAAAAGCGATGGCAGCAGCAGATGCGGCAGTGGTTCCAGGGAGAATTGAGTTGGCTCTAGTCACCAACACCGATTTCTTCGTTGGCCAGCCTCATCATTAATTCCATTTCTTGATCTTCGTGCGACATGAACGCACGATGGAAGTCAAGAAACGCGTCGATGATTTCATCGAGCGAGCGACCTTGGGGGCGTTCTTGATAAACGATCCGTTCGGTCTCTTCCAACAAACCGTTCAACTCAACGGACAAATCCACATGTTGCTCTCGAAGCATCGTGGCTTTGCTGTTGACTTGAGGGTTCACCAGGGCAGCCGAATCGAAGTAGCCATAAAACTCCTCGAGTGCAAAATGTGAATCCATTTCGTCGCGGAGACGCTCCAGCAACTCGGCCAACACACGAGGCCGAACCTTGGCTTCAACATTCAACGCGTCGGCAATTGAATCGATCAACTGCCGAAATTGAATGTTGTCCTGCTTAATCTCACTGAGAAAGGCTGCATTGAGAGTCAAATGCAACGGCTCGTCGAGACCCAGATAATTCTTCCGATT
>CAZOXC010000232.1:0-5855 GCA_964583205.1 uncultured Pirellulaceae bacterium
GTTTAACAGTGCCTGGTCAGCTTTTACGAAAACGGTTGTAGCAGTGTCGTTTGGCTGAATTTCACTCACGCCAAAGCTGGCCGTCATGCATTTGCCGTTCAGCATAGGATGAGGTGTGATCTCAAGCAGCTGACGGATTTCTTCAGCTCGATTCGCTGCTTCCATGATTGTGCAGTTCGGACAGATAATGACAAACTCTTCGCCACCGTAACGAGCCACGATGTCTTCGGTACGTGTGTTTTGCTCAAGGAGTTTTGCAAAGGAGATCAACGCCTTGTCACCAATACTATGGTTAAAGTTGTCATTGATCGTCTTGAAGAAGTCGATATCCGTTACGATCAAACTGCTGGGCGATCCGTTTTGGTTGAATTCTGAAATGCGAGCGTCCAGGGTCCGCTCGAAGTGAGTTCGATTCGCGACTCCGGTCATCTGGTCACGAGTTGCATGTGCGTACAACGTTAAGACTTGCTGTTCCAATTCGACTTGAGCCGATTGGTCATGGAACAGAATCACGGCACCATATATCTGGCCTTCGTGGTCGTAAACCGGGATTGCGTGAAGATCGATGGCGATTTTGCGACCACCGCGCCCCGTCACGCTGCTGGCCAATATTTGAGGCTCGCCCGATTGGACTGATCGACGAACGGGGCATTTCTGCTCAGAAATTCCCTCGCCATAGCGGTCTTTCAAGTCAACGTGTTGTGCTGACCAGTTTTGATCAAGCATTGCGGTTGAGCGGATGCCGGTAATATCTTCAGCTGCCCGATTCCAAAAGACGACTCGCAGTTGCGAGTTTACGTAACAAACGCCTTCGCGGAGATTGTCATTTTTGCAGCGGTTGAACAGGTCTTCGATATCTCGACCCGTACTCTGAATTTGCGCACTTACATCCTCGGTAATCTGTTCTGACGAGATATCGGATGAATGCGGTTTGTTTTTCATTTTGAGTGGACCTGCCGGACACATGTTGGTCCGCGATCCTGATTCGATTAAAAAATGGTCTAACCGGTCTGCGCATTGAGACTTGCTCGATGAGACGTGAAAGTTTAGGTTTCACTCGAAAAAGAACGAGCTGTTTACCAAATATTTGTGGATATTGCCTGAGTTTTTTGCGCACGGTTATGACGGTTGATAGCCTTTTGAGACGAGGTGGATTGTGAAGATTTTAAGGGCCAGTATAGGTAGTTCCCCGTGTTATTGCGTTTGTAGAGAGGGATTCCTGACACCCCTCTCAGGTCTGGGAAGTTTGGCACAACTTATTGCTGAACATTCAGACCCTTCCAACGAACTGGAACAATTGCTTGATTCAGCCGAACCACATCCTTTGGAACAGGCCGAACTGCTGATGCCCTTCGATCAGGACGCAAAAATCATTTGTGTGGGTCGAAACTACGCAGAACATGCCAGCGAAATGGGCGGGAAACCTGGAGATATCCCGGTGATCTTCAGCAAGTTCGGTGCGGCACTGACGGGTCATCGCCAACCAGTTCGCTTGCCTTCCATTAGTGAACAAGTCGATTATGAGGCTGAGTTGGTGGTTGTGATTGGCAAGGCTGCTCGAAACGTCAGTCCGGCCCAGGCCAAAGAATCGATTTTCGGTTACACCTGTGGAAACGACATTTCGGCGCGTGACTGGCAAAAGGGGAAACCAGGTGGCCAATGGCTGCTTGGCAAAACTTTTGAAACTTTTGCGCCGGTCGGCCCCTGGATCGTGACTGCCGACGAAATCGGATTTTCACCGAGTCTCAATATCGAATTGCGGTTGAACGGCAAAACCATGCAGTCGTCTAATACCTCCAAGTTGATTTTTGGAATCGATTACTTGATTTCTCATCTGTCGCAGTTCTTCACTTTGAATCCGGGCGATTTGATTTTTACTGGAACCCCCGAAGGCGTTGGCGCCGCACGTGACCCGCAAGTTTTTCTGAAGCCCGGTGATCAACTGGAAGTGGAAATCGAAAAGATTGGCGTCCTTCAAAACCCTGTTATTGAGGCATGCTAGCAAAATCGGAACGATCCAGAACCTTGATTTAACTGGGGTCGCAGTTTCCTCGATCAAGAAGTTGCCAATGCTTTGCCGAATTTCACTGTGGCACCCAATTTTTTAAAAGGGAGATGGAATTCAAGCGAATGGATACGCTTGACTGATGATTGCTCGCCATTAACTGATCCTTATAGAAACCACTGCGCTGAAGATGGATTTTCAACGAAGTAGAGACCGCCGCCGCCGTGTCATAAATCGAGAGACCGGTTCCTCGAATCAAAACGAGTCCAGCTCGACTACGGACGACTTAGCAAATAGGTCGCACTCAACACGATCACGTACTTACTCTTCCGGTGCGCGCAAACAACAGCAGTTGCGAACAACTGACCTGATCCCCAAACGCCCGCTGGCAGTTTCAATTCTGATTGGCGGATTGGTTTTGCTAACAGGCATGCTGACCGTGGCCCATTGGAAATCGGCTCAATGGACCGAAATCAATGGTATGCAACAGTTGTTTGACGCCGCTCATGAAGCTTCGCTGGCCAAGTGGTTGCAGGCATTCTTTTTGGTGGTCGCAGCGCTGGCTTGTCTGCAAATTTTTGCTCTGAGACGCCATTTCAGTGAAGATTACCGAGCCTCCTATCGACTGTGGGGTTGGCTGGCATCGGGTTTGGTGTTCGGCAGCCTCTGCGTCACAACGGCTCTACCGAAATTCCTGGGCGATGTGATTTACGAGTCCTCCGGGTTCGGATTTCTGGATGCGGGAGCCGTGAGTTGGTTACTGATAAAGGTGTTCTTGCTGGTCGTGATCTTTGTGCGACTGATTGTGGAAACTCGAGTTTGCAAGTCAGCTTCGATTCTATTGAGCGCCAGTGGGGTTTGTTTGTTACTGGCGGTGTTGATCAATCACAGTTGGTTTGCCGGACAATTCCTGGGAACCGTTCATACCGTTTTTGATGTAATCGCGTTGTGGGCGAGTCTCGGATTGGTCGCTGGCTTGACCATGTTTGCCAGGTTTGTCTACCTCGATGCTCATGGTTTGATTCAACATAAAGAAAAAGTTGAATCCGAGAGTCGCTGGAGCGGGCTGAGAGTTCCAGCATTGAGCGTTTCCAGCTTGAAGCTTCCAAAAATTTCGATTCCCAAACCTTCGCTGCCTTTGATCAAGTTGCCTTCGATCAAATTGCCAAGCCGCACGGCGAAGACGGCTGACGAAGTTGATGTCCAGCCAGAACCTGTCCAGGAACAACCGACTACAGGCCGGTCCGCATCAAAAACTCCGACGAAAAAACGGCAGACCAAGTTGGCGAGCCAACCGAAATCGGAAGTTGTCGAAGCATTGCCGCCAAAGAAAAAGTCAAAGAAAGTCCGTCACAACGAAGCCGATTCGCACGAAAAAGCAGTCGTTTTGAAACTGTCCGATGCGGACCAGCGATTGCTTGACACCGACCACAGCGAGGTGGAAACGCTATCAAAGTCAGACCGCCGTCGCTTGAAAAAGCTGCAAAAACGGGCGAAACAAGCTGCATAGGCTCGGATTAGTTAACGCTGGAAAGACTGCGAGTTTTGGGTGGTGTAACCAGTTGGCTGAATTTGCACAGCAAATTTAGTTTGGCTTCAGGAAAATCAACGAAAGGCGATACTTTTCCGATTCAACGAATACGGCAATTTCCTTCATTCCAAATGTTTGGGGCCCATTCGATGACTCGTTCAATCATTCCGCTTTCGACTCTTCTGATGCTTGTTGCATGCGTCAGTTCGCTGTCTGCTCAAGGCTTGGCATTGCGCGGAGTCGGCGCGGTCAACAATTCGATGGCCGGAGCTTCGGTGGCAGCACCGATCGATGCTGCGGGAGCCATTCACTGGAATCCAGCATCGATTGCCGAGTTTCGTCACAATGAAGCGACTTTTGGTTTGGGCCTGGTTCTTCCCGATACGCAGGTGGCTTCAAGCGTCCCGACTCCGTTTGGAGTTTTGTCAGGAAGTTCAAGTAGCGAGTCGGGGGTATCACCAATCCCCACGATGGCGATTGTCCATACGACGCGCAACCCAAGAATCAATTTTGGTTTGGGCGCATATGCAATTGCCGGATTTCGAGTCAACTACAACGCCAGTACATCGAACCCGATATTGCTTCCACAAGGAAGTCTGGCACCGCTGCCTACGTTCGGTCGAGTCAATACAGAGGCCGAGTTTTTCCAGATTGCGCCGACCGTTTCGATTGCTCTTACAGAAAGACTTTCAATCGGAATAGCGCCGACTTTGACCATCGGTCGTCTGGAAATCAATCCGTTGTTTGCGGCTGCACCCGTTAATGGTCAGTATCCGACGTCTGCTGGATCTCGATTTGCCTTTGGAGGCGGGGCTCAGTTTGGAGTTTATTACGCTCCCAATGCTCACTGGCGATTTGGCGCGTCCTACAAATCCGAACAGTGGATAGAAGACTTTCGATTCCAATTCCAGGATGCATCGGGTGCTCCATCTGTGACGACAGCCGACTTTGAATACCCTTCCATTGTCTCGATAGGAACCTCGTACACCGGAATCCCGGGCGTGGTTTGGGCATTGGATGCTCGTTACTTCGATTACGAACACGCCAGAGGATTTGGCACGGGTGGTTTTTCTCCGAGGGGCGAACTTTTGGGAACTGGTTGGCGGAGTGTCTACTCGTTTGCCACCGGTGTTCAAACGCAACTTAATCATCGAGTGAAGCTGCGATTTGGGCATGTCTACAACACGAACCCAATCGCGTCAGATAATTTGCTGATCAATTCGGTTGCCCCGCTGATTACGGAACATATTTCGTCGGTTGGAGCCAGTGTTGGCCTGACGAAAAATCTGACTGCGAATCTGGCTTACTTGCATGCCTGGGAAAACCAGATTTCAGGTCCCTTCATTCCACAGGTTCCGGGATCGACGATCACCTTGAATACTCGCGCCGATTTGTTGACCGGTAGTTTGACGCTCAAGTGGTAGGCTTGAACTAATCGGGGAAGCGTTAGTCCAGTTTAAGTGAGCCGCGTTTCATGGACTCGGTTTGCATCCGTCGCGAGATAAATTGGGCCAGATCGTTGTGGCCGTAGTCGTCGGCAATGCTTAAAGCCATTCGCAAAAGATTTTCACTGTCCGCATCTCCGGCATCACCAGTCGCCGTAACTTCGTCCGCAAGTTGCGTTAACCACTTGATTGCTCGGCGAACATGAGTGCGTTGAAAGCCCTCGTTGGCCATCGTGTTAGCGGTCTCAAGCTTTTTGTCGTTCAAGTTTCTCGTGACAAACCGATGTTCAATTTCATGAAGTACTTCTCTGGCGAGCACCGGGTTGCCACTTTTTCTGGCCAACTGCAAAGCCACATCCAGCAACACATATTGCGCCTGCGGATTATCCTGCCCAAAAGAAGCCACTAAGAGTTCTTCGGCTCGTTCCTCGGCGACTTGTTTAGGGCTGACATTGCCGGTAGCCATTTTATAGGTGTCTCTTAATTGGCGGCGCAGTTGACGAATCTCGGCTGGCCCAGGTGCGGAATGCTTCTTTTTGGGAAATTCGGCGATGTTGTCGAATTTCGAAAATTCGGCCAATTGCAACAAGTCTTCCTGGGCTGCCAGATCGGAATTTAACCGACTGACTTTTCCGCCGGCTTTGCTGTCAAGGAATGGATCGATCCAGGATTGCGTCACATATAGCAACGCTTCAAAAATCTGCTTCTGATCGTTTTCCAGATCGGTGCTGGACTGCAAAATCCCCAGTGCGATTTTTGGCGGTATCTCCTGATAGGGAAATGAATAGCTGGTGGCACCCTCCGTTCGAAAAACCAGCCGACCGTTAACCGACTCGACAATCATTACTTTGACACCGGCCAAGTTGACTTGTTG
>CAZOXC010000233.1:0-5850 GCA_964583205.1 uncultured Pirellulaceae bacterium
CTTTAATCATACGCAAATTTCACGCCGGATTCGTGCCAAGTAGGCTCTTTGTCGCCGAATAAACGTCAGATTGCTGACAAAGCGACTGCCCCACAAGCATCGCATCGACGCCGGCAGCCTGTAGACACTTCGCATCCTCGAAAGTGAAGATACCACTTTCGGCGACAAAACAGGGGCTTCCACCCATCTTTTCTTTCATTCGCAAACAATGATTCAAGTCGACTTTGAATGTCTGCAAGTTCCGGTTGTTGACGCCGACCAGCAATGGTTTCAAATCCATTACGGCCGAAATATTTTTTTCTTCGTAAAGCTCCACCAGAGCAACCATGCCAGCTTCCTGTATTTCGCCGTACAACAGTTTCAACTGCTCAGCCTCCAGACATTCGGCAATCAGCAACACCGCATCTGCTCCGCAACTTCGAGCCTCCCAAACCTGAATCGGATCGATAATGAAGTCCTTGCGCAAAATCGGCAGTTTGATTTCGGCGGCCCGAATCAGTTTGATGAATTCCAACTCGCCTTGAAAAAACTCGCGGTCCGTCAGCACACTCAAGCAAGCAGCGCCAGCTCGCTGATAATCACTGGCAATCGCCACCGGATCGAAGTCTTCACGAATGATTCCTTGCGACGGACTGGCCTTCTTCACTTCGGCGATCAAGCGGATCGGCGGAGCGCCCTTGAGCGCTGCCAGAAAGTCCAAAGGTGGCTCGACTTCACTGGCGACCTGCCGAATTTCTTCCAGCGACGTGCGAGTTTTCAGCTCGACGATTTCCTGCTGTTTGTGCCGAACAATCTTTTCAAGAATTGACACGATGACTTCCAGACAAAAAAACTGGGACGAGCTACCAACTCGTCCCAATCAAAATTTCAAATCTTAACTTGAGCGTTCGCCCAGGCTAACTAATCTTCCATTCCCAACTCTAAATCATAATCGAGTAAGTGTGGGGGAATACCGCGCTCGCCATTCAACAAAAAGTTTTCCATCCAACGCAACATTCGCATGTTGTAGTCGAATTTGGCTCCCGATTTGCGGTTTCCATGACCCTCGCCGGGATAAAGCACCAGTCGCACAGGCGCTTGATCGAGAATCTTCAAGTTACGATACAGCTCCATCGATTGAGAAGGATCGACTCGAGTATCATTCTTGCCGTGCATGATCAGCAAAGGCGTGCGACACTTCTCGACATAATAAATCGGGCTGCGTTCCAGAAAGAACTGCCAGTCCTCCCAGATTCGTTTGCGAGCATGAACCAGGAACATCTCTTCGGGGATATCAGTGGTACCAGATTTGGAAATCTGATTGCTGATCCCTACAAACATCACGCCGGCAGCGAATCGTTCCGAGTGTTTCGTGCAGCACCAGGCCGTGGCAAAACCACCGTAGGATCCACCCGTAATACCAACTCGGTCACGATCGACCAGGCCGGATTCGATCAAGTAATCCACTCCATCCACAATGTCATCAAATTCTTTTCCGCCGTAATCACTCTGATGCGCCTTTGCGAACGGAACGCCTCGCCCAGTGCTTCCTCGATAATTCGGATAAAACACGGCGAAGCCTTTTGCAGCAGCAACTTGACCGGGGTTGGAATAACCTGTCACCCAACCGTTGGCAATACTGGCTTCGGGACCACCGTGCACGGTCACGATCAAGGGATAAGACTGCCCTTCGACTTCGTCCAATGGCCGAACCAGTACGCCTTCGATACGCTCACCATCCACCGACGAACGGTACTCGATAATTTCCTGCTGCGCCATTCGTCGATCGTCCAGCCATTCGTTGCTGACGGTCAAACGATCGGGTCTCTCAAAATGATTGAATACGAATGCCTCGTTTGGGAAATTCGGCGAGTTCGCAATCAGGCAACTCATCGATTTGTCTTCGGAAACAGAGAAAGCCGTAATGATCGGCCCGCCCGGCTCGATCAGCATCTTGCGGCTACCGTTGTTGACATCGACTTCGCCGTAGCCTGATAGGCATCCATCTTCTGTCGAGAAGAAAACAGTGTTGGAATCTTTCCATTCAATACCGGTAATATTTGGGAGATAGTCCGCCATCACCTGGCGAGGTTCACCGCCTGAAGCATCGGCCACCATCAAACGACCTTCCGAGGGGTCATTGATGTCTTCACCGGAACAAAAAGCGATACGACGCCCGTCCGGGCTCCAGCGAATCGGACCAATCTTGCCAGGGTTGTTGATGACAGCCTCTACATCGCCATGCCCGGCATTCACGATTTTGATTTTGCGGAACATGTAGAAATAGTCGATCAAGGGCTTCTCGGAGACCGCTACAACCAATCGTCTGCCATCTGGACCGTACTCGATTTCCGAACACTCGCCTTCGACCGGCAGCAACTCGGGTTGATCGTCGGTGTCCAAGTCGCCATCAACGGTCCAAATCTGAGTGAAACGAAAATCTTCTTCGTAAATCTCGGCATTGAAGCCTTGCTTTTCGTTTTCTTCGATCCAATCCTCTGCTGGTTCTTTCGCCAACAAAGCAACTCGCTGTCCATCGGGACGCCAGGCATAACCGCTGATCGAAGTTTCCAGTTCGGCCAGCTTCTGAGGTTCTCCACCTGAGAACGGCATGTAGTACAAACAAGTATTCTTGTCGTCGCCTCGTTTGGAAAGAAACGAAATCCCTTCACCGCTGGGACTCCACTGAACTCCGCTAACGTTGACTTCGCCCGATACGAACGGGCGAGAATTTCCAGCTCGATCGACCACATGGAGCTGAGCCCAGTTGCCGCCACTTTCGTCCGACTTCGGGTCGCGAGGAACCGACAACACATAGACAACCTGTCGGCCATCCGGTGAAATCTGTGCTGATGTAACTGCCCGAGTGAGCGCTACATCATAAATACTCATTCCGGTTTCTTGCGCCACTGTTGCCTGCTCGCCGATCAAAGGCGCGGCGAACAGCGCAGCCAATACGACAGAAACCAGTCTTCCAGCAAGTCTGTTGGTCATAGTTTGAATCCTCATGAAGCCACCTGTTTTTCACATTTTAGTGGTGACTTCAATTGATTCAAAGTAGGACCAAGGGCAAGTTCCCGTTCATATGCCAAAAATGTACGCGAGTTTCCAGACAGCAACCGCAGTAACTAATCCAGGTTCAAGCGAAAACTGACGGAGCTCCAGCTCACTTGTTCTGGCGTTTCGAAGGCGTCAATTGGAAAATCTGTAACCTGCTTCATAATCTCGGTCGCACTTTTCAGGATGTCGGCCGAGAGCTCTTTCGATTCCTCAGTCTCTTCGGCTTCCAGCTTCGAGTAGCCAGGGATCGCCCTGGCACGCTCTCGAAATTTGTCTTCGTCTACCCTGATTCGAAATTCAGTGATGTGGAACCAGTCCTTTGCTTCCGCGCGCCCAATGGCCGCACTTTCCATCTGCCACACAACCGTCGCGGAAATCATGGCTTGATCACGCTCGTGAAAATCAAGCGACTGGGAAACAGCGAATTCGTGTATGCCGGTGTAAATCGAGACGTCGCTGTCGTCTGTCAAATCTTCTTCAAACTCAGCCGACAACAAATCATCAAAATTAAAAGGAGGTTTGACAGGAAAATAAACGAATCCCTTCAACACATCCAGGTGAGGATTAATCGTTGCGATTTCGGACTCGTCGGCCGCCACATTGGCAATCACGGCGACTCGAATTCCATCCTCGCCACGATCACGAATCGCAAAGTAAACGGTCGACTGCCCTCCATCCAGAGGAAAAGTATTGCCGTGCCAGGTTATGGTGCCGGGGCTGGGAATCTTGTCGTCATTCAATTCATTGCTTTTTTGAAAATCGGTACAGACTGTCTTCAGTACGAACAAACAGGACGCCGCCAATCGCCACCGGAGTCGCCATGATTCGATTGTCTAACTTGTTTTTAGCCAGCAACTGATAGGTGTCACCTGGCTTAACCACAAACACCTCGCCAGACCGATTGGAAAAATACAATTTTCCATCTGCATAGATTGGAGACGAGGAAACGTTTCCTCCCAGGCGTTCGGCCCATTTTTTGTCGCCCGTATTTCGATCCAGGCAAGTGGCAATCCCGTCGTCGCCGTAAAAATAAATATTGTCGTCCACAACAACCGGCGTCGACATCGCAGGCACTTGCTTGTCCCAGCGCCAAACGACATTCTCATCGGTCAGTTTTTGCGAGTCCGCTTTAATTGCAATCAACTGCGACTTCATGTAGCCAGTGCAAATGTAAATCATGTCGCCCACCACAATCGGCTGCGGCGCGTTGGAGAATCCAAGTGCGCCGTAACTGATCTTCCACAACTCTTTCCCGTCAGCCGGATCGTAGCCATAAACCCAATCAGCGCCCTGCGAGATCACTTGCGACTGCCCGGCGATTTCCGCAACTATCGGCGTCGAATAGGCCTTTCGCATATCGGGTCGACCATTCAATTTGCCGGAACGCCGAGTCTGCCAGATATCTTCGCCTGTTTGCTGATCCCAGGAAACAATGTATTGCTGATCGATGCCGTCGAAATTCACCAGCAGTTGATCTCCGTATAAATAGGGCGACGATCCCGGACCCATCTGGTGGTCAACCTGGTGATCTTTCTCTCGCCAAACCTCACTGCCGTCTTTGCGATTCAAGCACACTGTGCCCATCGAACCGAAACTGCAGATCAGGTGGTCGCCGGCAATGACCGGAGTAGGCGAGGCAAAACTGTTGAGCTCGTTGATTAAAGGGGGATCGTTCACTTCGTAAAGCAGAATGTTATGCAACTGCTCACCCGACTTGCGATCAAAACACATCGCAAACAACTTGACCTGGGAATAAGCCGAAGCACCGCCAGCCGGTGCGTTCTTCATGCGACTTGCACGCTCTTTGCCCTCGGCGCGAATAGGAATCGCATTCGTCAACCAGATTTGATCGTCGGCGATCACTGGCGAGGACCAAGCCTGCCCTGAGATCGACACTTTCCAATCGCAGTTGGTCTCATCGTTGAAGTCCACAGGCAAATTTTCAGCAACCGCATGACCATTCGATTCCGGACCTCGAAACTGATGCCACTGTTGCGTCTGTTGTACCTGTTGTCCCTGAAGATCGGCCAAGCCAAGGGAGAATGTTGTTGCGGCGAAAATCGCCATCGGCAGAATGCTTTTCATGTTTGCTCACAATCACAAGTTGACAGTAGCACTGGTATTCTGTCTCAGCTCAATTTTCGAGTTGCATGCCACGGCCACGCGAAGCATGACCATGAACAGGATAGCGAATATCCTAACCTTCAAACTGGGCATGCTCAGGCAAGCTTACACCTGAAAACCAAGTCAAGACCCTATACCAGTCTACACGACAACCTGTAACTGATGAACAACCGGGATTCCACCGGTTGAAGCATGCCCGTGAACAAGAGCTTTCACGACAGTCTCCCCGAAAAAGGGAAGACTGCCTTGTGAATCCTCGGGCATTGCCAATTGCCTTTGGTGATTATTTTGAGCGATCAGAGGATGAAAAATCGCCTGCTTCATCTTCCAGTGTCGACCGGTTAGGCGAAGAACCCGCTTCGGTACTTTGACCGGTAAGTTGTTGGTATGCCCAGCCCCACGCTTTCAATCGATCAGGTTGGTTCTGGAAAACAGCCGAGTCCTTTTCAGTTGGATAGTCAATAATGGCGCGGCCCGATATCGCCAAACCCAGACGGAAATATACCTTGGTGTCCTCCTCCACTTCGGATTCAGACGGAAACACGTAATTGAGGTGCACTCGGTTTCCTTCCAGAAACTCGGGAACGACTTCAAACGTATCCGGGAACGCTCGAGTTCCAACTGCGGTCGGTTCCAAATACTGTTCGAAATTAAATTCCAGTTTCAGCGATCCGGAACTGCCTACCG
>CAZOXC010000234.1:0-5849 GCA_964583205.1 uncultured Pirellulaceae bacterium
TTGGTGACGGTCGGCCCACCGAATGATTTGTTGATAATCACGTTGCGACCGGTTGGACCCATGGTTACGGCCACGGCGTTGGCCAGATTGTCGATGCCCTTGAGCATTCGTTGACGTGCCTGATCGTCAAATAAAAGGTGTTTAGCCACTTTGCTTCTCCAATTTTTTCCCAAAGAGGCGATTGCCTGTCCGAGCAGTTGTTTCAATGAGAATGAATTTTGATTTAGTCAGACGAACCGGTAACTAGACGACCTTGGCCAGGATATCGCTCTCCCGCAGGATTTTGATATCCGTTCCATCGACTTCAACTTCAGTACCACCGTACTTGCCGAAGATCACTTCGTCGCCGATTGTTACCGCCAAATCACCTCGCTCACCACTGTCCAGCATTTTGCCGGGACCCACAGCAACCACTTTGCCGCGCTGTTGCTTTTCGCGAGCTGCATCGGGAAGCACGATTCCACCAGCGGTGGTTTCTTCTGCCTGCATTGGTTCTACAACGATTCGATCATCCAGCGGACGAATATTGATTTTTGCCATGATTATGTTTCCTTCGATTATTTGTATTCGTTGAATTGATTGATTGATGGCGATTTACATCATGCCAGGCATGCCGCCCATGCCACCCATTCCGCCCATGCCAGGCATTCCGCCCATGCCACCCATGCCGCCCATGCCCATGTCACCGCCCATGCCGTGATCATGATGGTGGCCGGCTTCGTCCTCTTCTTCAGGAATTTCGGTAACCAGCGATTCGGTCGTCAGCAGCAAAGTCGCCACGCTCGCGGCGTTTTGCAAAGCTACTCGAACCACCTTCGCCGGATCGATGACACCATCGCCAACCAGGTCGGTGTAGTCGCCGGTGTTCGCATTGAAGCCTTCGGTTTTACCCTTCATCTGGCGAACTCGATTAACAACCACAGCGCCATCGAAGCCCGCGTTTTCGGCGATACAACGAAGTGGGTGGTCAAGTACTTTTTCGATAATCGATTTGCCTTGCTCTTCATCACCTTCCAAAACAAGCTTGGCCAAACCTTTGGCTGCTCGGATCAAGGCGATACCACCACCGGGAACGATTCCCTCTTCCATGGCAGCCGCAGTTGCGCTCTTGGCGTCTTCCAGCAAATCTTTGCGTTCTTTCATTTCGGTTTCGGTAACAGCACCGACGTTGATCTGAGCAACACCACCAGCCAGCTTGGCCAGACGTTCCTGCAATTTTTCGCGATCGTAATCGCTATCGGTGTTGTCAATTTCCCGCTTGATCTGCTCGGCCCGTGATGCGATTGCATCCTTTTTGCCAGTACCACCGATGATCAGCGTATCTTCCGAGGTAATTCGAACCTTCTTGGCTTTGCCCAGATCTTTGATTTGAACCGCTTCCAGATCGATCCCCAGATCTTTGAAGATCGCCTGTCCGCCAGTCAGGACCGCGATGTCCTCCATCATGGCTTTGCGGCGATCACCGTAACCGGGTGCTTTGACTGCAGCGACTTGCAGAATCCCTCGGAGCTTGTTGACCACCAAGGTTGCCAGGGCTTCTGCTTCTACATCTTCAGCGATGATCAACAAAGGTTTTTTGGCTTTACTGACGGCTTCCAAAACGGGGATCATGGATTTGTTCGAGGAGATTTTCTCTTCGAAAAGCAACACATGGCAATCAGAAAGTTCGACAGTCACGTCGTCCTGGTTGGTCACAAAATGAGGTGACAGGAAACCGCGATCGAACTGCATGCCTTCAACAACTTCCACGTGAGTTTCGTTGCCGCGACCTTCCTCAACGGTGATCACGCCATCTTTGCCGACCTTCATAAAGGCGTCGGCCAGGACGTTTCCGATCGAGGGATCATTGTTCCCGGCAATCGTTGCCACTTGTTGAATTTCTTTTTTGCTCTTGGCATCGACCGGCTTGGCCTGCTTTTTAATTTCGGCAGCGACCATCTTCAGACCCTCGCGGAAAATAGCGGCGGCCAGAACGGTTGCGGTGGTGGTTCCGTCACCGGCAACTTCGTTTGTTTTGCTGGCGGCTTCTTTCACCAACTGAACGCCCAGATTCTCATTGGGATCATCCAGTTCAATGTCTTCAGCCACAGTCACACCATCTTTGGTGACTTTGGGCGAGCCCCATCCCTTGTCCAGTACAGCATTGCGGCCGCGAGGGCCCAGAGTACTGCGGACGGCTTTCGCAAGTTTGGAAACGCCAGACATCAAGGGTGCCCGAGCTGCGTCGTCAAATACCATTTGTTTTGCCACGTTGAAATCCTCCTTCAAGCGCGATTATTTAATTGCGGCCCAGGGTCAAATCACGATCCCTGTTTGGCGGCCATTTTTCAACTGATTTGCGTGTTTTGTTCGCTCCAAACAAACCGGACTGGCTTGTTTGGTTCACTCCGGTCAGAACGATCGACGGACATTCCGTCAGTGATCTGCGGATTCCACCCCTGTTGTGCAATCACTGTGCCAATCCGACAATCACCCGGGCCGACATTCAACTGGCACTAGAAATCCGGGCTATTCGTTAGGGGATTCCAGCATTCACTCGACACAAGAAACAAAAATTGCCCTGAACAGCTCTTCCAGCAGCCGTTCAGGGCAACATCGATTTTCGGTGACAAAGTGGCAGTCGGACTACCGCTTTGAATTCTGCGGCGATTACCGAATCTTTGGCAGGTAATCCAGCTTTGGTATCAGCTGCCGCAATTCAGCCACGACCGGAGTTTGATTGTCCAGAATCGACAGGATTTCGTTGATATTCGAGGAAAAGTCGTGATTGAGAATACTGATTTCGTTATCGACCAGGCTGGCAATTCGCTCGGACTGAACCTGTAATTCACTGCGAACCATTTCTCGAGCCGCCAGATCCAGCGAATGGACGAGTGTGCCGCCCAGATCGGAATTCAGACGCATTTGCGGCCGATTGACGTTCCCGTGCAAAGAAACGGTCGTTGAAAACTGATTCACGCCCGCCAGATTCTGATTGAGGATCTGGCGAGTTCGCTCGCCGCCAATTGACGAATTCAAGTCCGCTACTTGCATTTGCACGCCTTGCTGACGCAGCAGAATATCGCCACTGATCACGTCGTCAATCAAGTTGATCTGCATTTCGACTGCCAGAGAGGACTCGCCCAGATTGACACCAATGTCGCTGCGGTTTCCTAGATAAGTCGCCGGCATGACCAGACCCGGACAATTGATCCGGAAGTTGTCAATCTTTTGGGGCCCTCGGCGATCCAATGTGGCATCGAAGACGATATCTGCATTGGCTTGACCACGCAGCTGAATACGAGCAGGCTTGTCGTAGAGCTTGGGATTGGTGCAAACATCACTGGCTGTTCCAAAGAAGTGAATATTCTGACCGCCCAGCCGACCTTGCCCGTCAAGATTCAATTTCTTGAACACCAGATTTGGACGCTGGCGGAACTGTACATCGAACCCGCGTGCGCGAATCGGTCGAAAGTCCTTTTCAGGATCCGGCACTGTGTCTCGGAACCAGCGAACCCACCGCAAGACATCTTCCAGTTGCTGTGCCGTTTGATCACCAAGCAGGATTTGTGAGACCAGTTGTTCGTCAACCAGCTCGCCGTCCTGAATCTTCTGACCAATTCGATTCTGGTCACGTATTCGAGCCGAACTCAAACGCTCCCGGTCTTTGGCAAAATCGTCACCCATGGCATGGATCTTAGTCCGAGTATTTTCAATTCGTTGCCGCAGTTGGGTAAGCTGCTCGACCAACCGCTGGTAGCGCGGCAAATCTCGTAGAGGGTTGTCGTAAAGATCACGCGACTCGGCCTCAAAATGCTTTACCTGGTTTTGAATATTCAGACACTGATTGCGGAGCCTTTCGTACTCGGACGGCCATTTTTGTTTTAATTCATTGACGACGGCCAAACTCTCCAGTTCCTTTTCCAGTACCACGGGAACTCGATCGGAAATCTGGTCAAACCAGGAATCACCCAACTGCCCAGCTTGATTTCCCACAATCTCGATCAGGAATTGGCCGGGGGAGTGCGGGCTCTCGCCTTCGTCTTTCAAAGCACCAGACTCGGTGCGTGGAGTCGCAAATTGAATATTGGAAAGCGAAGCTTCATCGACAATGAATTCGCGGTGCAGCAGACGCTGAGGATTGACATGGATCACGGCATTTTCCGCCTGAACCAGGTTGGCCAAAGGCTGACGTGGATCCGCCAATTGGACATCACTCATTTCCACTCGACCCGTCCACAAGTCGAAGTCCAGCGCATCGATCTCCACCTTGGCGCCGGTCATCGACTGGCCCGAATGGATCAATGCGTATTTTAAAATCGGCTGACTGCCGAACCAGACTGCAAATACGATAACGACGACAATCGCCAACCGGGGAAAAATATACTTCCATCGAAACATATTATGCTCCCTCCAATTCGGCATTAACTTCACCACCCATCATCCATTGAACGAGACGATTGCGCTCCAGCCTTCGCCGCATTCGAGGTCCGTAGGTTCCAATGATGTAACAGCTGATTCGGTACACCGGAAAAAAGGCCAGAAAGGCCAGGATCATACTCCCCATCACAACCGTGTTGTTGAAGCGTGTCCAAGGCATCAGTGGCAAGTCATACAAGTAAGTCCAAAATGACTCCAGGTTTTGCGAAGTAAGCACCAACGCACCCAGCTTGTGCGAGACACCATCCAGTGCGTAGCCAACCCACGAAAACAGGAAGCCACAGACCGTGGCCGTCAACAAGTTGGCTGTTGAGCAAATCAAAACGATGCCCAGCAGAATCACAAACAGCGAGTCTTTAGGTATCAGCCCGATCGCCATTCCCATGGCACATCCCATGGCCAGGCGGCGAACTGAATCACGATTGCGAACGGTATCTCGAGTCATCGAGAACCATCGATACATATCCAGAAACATATGATTGGTTCGGTAGGTTCAATATTGTCGGTGAAATGCAACCGTTCTCGCCCAAGCCGTCTAAGGGCTGGCGAGTGCGAATCTGTTAGGAATCGCCAAGTCGGTTGTTGATGAAAATCGGCAGAGTGCAGCGTTTTTCAAGGATCAAGTCAAGAGCTTTTGTTACTCGACAAACAACCACCCAGTCCCGCCAAACTGTGCAGTTTTGTGGATCTGGACTGATTCCGGGTCCAACTTTTATGCGAACACCTTATCCAGGACGATATTGAGCCTGTTGAGGTGGACCTGAAGCTGTTGAAAAATTAGTATTTTCACCATCCCATTCTGGGATCGAAGCGTTTGCTATTATTCAATCCAAACTCAAAACGACTAAGGAAAAACAATGAGCGAAAATCAATATGACGAGCATTTCGCAGACGGCATTGGAGAAATAACACTTTCGGGGGGTATGGTCCGAATGGACCTGTTTACCATCACCGGCAAGAGTGAGAAGGAAGATCGCCCGGAAGTTCGAGTAAATGACCGGATAATCATGCCCCCAGAAGGGTTTTTGCGAAGTTTCAGCGCCATGGAGGACCTGGTCAAGAAATTGGTCGATGCAGGCATTATTAAGAAGCGGGATATTGATGCGGGTGGAGATGATCCTGCGGTTTCAACCGGAAATTTGGGTCCGGAAGCTCCACCAAAATCTCCCAACTTCTAAGTTTTTTAGGGACGAATTCAAAATCGCCACGTTTTAATAGAGTTAATCGGGCGACAGACATCCAATTTCGGCAATTTGGACCTTCAGGGTCAAGTTGCTGTTATTCATACCCATTACGTTAGTCAGGAACAGGTATGACCAACCAGTTTCCTCCCAGAGTTACGATCGAAGACACCAGCCTCGAGCTTTGTAGGCAATTTCTATTCCTGAATTCAATTTCTGTAGAAGACCTTGACCCAGACAGCACCGTTG
>CAZOXC010000235.1:0-5728 GCA_964583205.1 uncultured Pirellulaceae bacterium
ATGAAAAACTTGGTCGGCCTGGAAGGCTGAATTAATGTGGCTTTGCTTAACAGGTTTGGGAATCTGGTTACTGATTGTCGTCACGTTTCAATCAGCGATGGTTGCCAAATATCGTGGCTGGATTCTTGCCGGCCGGGTTTCACCGGGCGAATTTGAATCGCCTCCGGTGGCAGTGGTTCTTTCATTGCGAGGAACAGATCCTTCCCTGCCAGACTGTTTAAACGGATTGTCAGTCCAGAATTATCAAAACTACAAAGTGTTTGTGGTGATCGATCATGCTGATGATCCGGCGGCCGATTTGGTCAAGCAGACACTGGATGGTTTGGATAAAAGTCGTTTTGATTGTTCAGTGGCCGGCAAGCCCACTCGTAAATGCAGCTTAAAGTGTGACCGTCTGGTTCAGGCGATTTCCAGCTTGCCACCGGAATATGAAATCGTTTGTCTGATTGACGCCGATACGATTCCCGATTCGAACTGGCTGGCAAGACTGATTCGCCCCTTTGCCGATTCCAAAGTCAGCGCGGTTACCGGAAATCGCTGGTTTCGACCGGCAGGTTATCGCTGGGGTAGTTGCTTGCGATATCTCTGGAATTCGGCTGCAGTCGTTCAAATGTATGTTTACCGAATTGCCTGGGGCGGCTCGCTGGCGATTCGCAGAACGGTATTTGAAGAATCCGGATTGCTGGAAAAATGGCAGACTGCCATGTACGAAGATGTGATGCTGCATGACCACTTGCGGGCGACCGGCGGCAAACTTCATCCAGTACCCGATGTGCTGGTAGTCAATGAGGAAGAAGTTTCAGTTCGAGGTGCGCGGAAGTGGATTGGTCGCCAGTTGCTGGATGCCAGACTCTACCATCGTCAATGGAAGCTGGTTCTCCTGCATAGTCTTTCGACTGTTTTGTTGTGGTGTTCTTTGTTGATCGCTTTGATTGTTGTGCCCATGGTTGCGCAGCCTTTGTGTTCGCTGGCTGTCGTTATCATGATCGTCACCTATCAATTTGCCAATTTCATTTGTCTTTATGTTTTGGAAGATACGGCGCAGGCGATGATCGAATATCGGCGGGCCGAGAACCGGGAGTCCGTAAATTCGAACTGGTTGAATTTTCGACGGATGCTGCAAATGTTCGTTTACCTGCCGATTCTGCAGTTTCAATATGCGCGTGCGACGTGCTATGCCCAGTTTGCTCGAAAAGTTGAATGGCGAGGATGCGAATATCAAATCCGCGGGCCATTCAATGTTCAATTGAAGACCTGGTCGGCGTTTCAGGCGTCAGGCAAGACTCGGACAACGTCGGTTGAATAAGAACGTCACCAGCGGTTAAGCAAGGTGAGCCTGGGCGATGAGATGAGCGATTGATTTGCTCAAGCCATCACGTGAAGCGGATTGGACTGGCTCCAGCTCGCTTTGCAACAGACCTTGCACCTCGTCAATGTCTGCCACAATCTGGATCTTGGAGTCCAACGAAGTTCCACGGTCAACTCGAGTACGCCCGTTTTGATGGATGAATGTCCAATCGCCTCCGCCCGGTCCAACGACTCGGATGCTGATTGACAATGCGTCCGGGTTATTTCGGTGCAGTGAAACCAGCGACTCGATTTTCCGCTGGATGACCGAGAGTTGGTCCGCGATCCGGAAATCGCAGCGCGGAACGTCCAGACGACGCTTGCCCCACTTGTCCTCTTCGCAAAACTGGATGAACTTGAAAACAGTTTCCTGGTCAATCTCGGGACAGGGAATGTCACCGACGAACTGGTTCAGATTCGTCGTGTCGAATATCGGGTCACTGGAATCATAAGGCTGATAAAGTTCAATGTTCTGCAGAAAATTACTGCCAAATTCACTGGGCTGTTCAAGTTTCTGAGTCGGTCCGCAATATTCAACTCCCGACGAGTTGAAATAGCCATAACAATGGTCGATCAATTCGCGCGGCGTCAGAAGTTTGGTGGGCGTCAAGTGAAATGTTCGCCCCCAGGCTGCCGGATTGTTGACGATTCGAGTGATGACTTGCGATACCCAGTTTACGGGAACCAGGTTGCGGCGCTCGTCTCCATTCATCGGCAGACGGATTGGAGTCTGGGCGATTCCGTTTGCGTCTCGCTGCTGTTGAGGAATGAGCATGGCCATCAAACGCAGGTAAACGTACAGGCCATGATAGGAAGATGTAAAACCGTTTTCGGAATCGCCGACGATGACAGCCGGTCGATAGACGGTTAAACTTTCAAAGTTGGCTTCGCGAACATATTTTTCTGCAGCAAACTTGCTGCGCTCATAGTCATTGCGAAATTGCTGGCCTACATCGAACAAGTCTTCTTCAACGGTTGTGGTGCGAATCCCGCAAGTGTATGCGGTTGATACATAGTGGAACTTCTTGATCTGGCAGTCTCGAGCCAGCTGGACAATGTTTTGTGTTCCGCCAAGATTCGTGTTCCAGGGTTCGTTACCAGGTTCGCCTTGGAATTTAAGAATGGCTGCATTGTGAATTACCAGGTCGACCTGACGCTTGATCCAGTCGACATCCTGTTCGGGCAGTCCCAGGTGTTTTTCGGTGATGTTCCCTTGCAGAACGATCGGGCGGGGAAGGTGTTTACCGGTTTCGGCTTCCCAACGCTGCATGATCTGCTCGACACGTTCGGCAGCGGAAAATTGTTTGGAGGCTCTGGCGATTACGGCAACCGAGTGTCCTGATTCGATCAAGTCACGGAGTAGATATTGTCCAACGAAGCCAGTGGCTCCTGTCAATAAAACGTACTTGTTTTTGCTGAAACTGGCTGGATCTTTGCCGGCGTGTCCAGAATCAAGCGATGGGTCTAAATTCATGAAGTCGATCTAAATTGCTGGGACTGAACAAGCAACTGCTCGTACGACAAACAGCAGGCATGATCCGCACGGAAAGAGGCGCGGATATTCATATCCACCGTTAAAGCTTTTCAGCTTACTGTTAACTATTTTAATTGTCGGATATCGAACGTAGTAATCCAATCTTTTGGATTGCACTATTTTTAATATTGCTTGCCGAGTGGCCTATTTTTGAGTACTTTCGGCGTAAATCGATTCCAATTCTCCGGGTTGTGACAACCAGTAGCAAATTGCGTTTTGCGCGAATCTGATTGAAATCCAATGCTTCGAATCGGCTTGGATCCGCCTCTTCATATAAACGCAACCTGAATTCTGCAATTTTCACAGTGTGGCAAGGGCAGAATCGGCCTTCAAAATGCCTTGGTTGTTGTCGAGGTGAGTATTTGAGGTGAGTATTTGAGGTGAGTATTCGAGGTGAGTATTCGAGGTGAGTTTAGGTAGTGAATTGTCGTGGTGAGTAAGCGTGTAATAAAACGGTGCGGGTGCGGAAGACTGACATTGGCCAACATCAAGATTTGGCCAAGCCCCTGAGAACTTTGGGGAGTGGGAAATGGACGTTCTCGTCGCGAATTGATCGGACTTCGATTTCAGCTCCGAATTGCTCGGCCAGCCATTCAACACACATTTGCACAACGGTTTCCGGCGCACTGGCACCGGCCGTGACCAGGACCGTTTCATTACCGGTAAACCAGTCGGCAGAAATATCATCCGGACCATCAATCAAGTGAGCGGGGATTCCTGAGTCCTCTGCCAATTCTCTCAAGCGGAGGCTGTTGGAACTGTTTTGGCTTCCCAGCACCAGGCAGATGTCAGCTTCGTCTGCCAGAATCCGAACCGCTTCCTGGCGGTTTTGTGTGGCGTAGCAAATGTCATCTTTGGGTGGGTTGACCAGATTCGGATATTTTTCGCGGAGCGCGTCGATGATTCGATTGGCGTCGTCCACGGATAAAGTCGTTTGAGTCAAGTAGGCAACCTTTGCGTCAGTCGGGATCTGCAATTCGGCAACGTGTTCGACCGACTCGACCAGAATCATCGATCCGGGTGCTTCACCCATCGTACCGATCACTTCGTCGTGCCCTTCATGGCCGATCAGGAAAATCGTATAGCCCTGTTTGGCATACTTGATTGCCTCCAGGTGAACTTTGGTGACCAGCGGGCAAGTGGCATCGATGGCGAACAGTTTACGCTGTTTGGCCAATTCTCGAATTTCGGGCGACACACCATGAGCAGAAAACAGCAAATTCGAGCCCACGGGAACTTCGGCCAGATCGTCGACGAAAACGGCTCCCTTGTCTTTAAACAAGTTCACTACGAAACGATTGTGGACAATCTCGTGATATACGTAGATTGGCGTACCGAATTCTTCAATCGCCAGTCGCAGGCTTTCGATGGCCATATTGACGCCGGCACAAAATCCGCGAGGGCTTGCAAGTAAAATTTTCATCATGGGCTCCAGCTCCTATCTTATGCGACCGGCAAAACTCCGGCGAGGCAACATGCACAATTTACCCTCGGTTTTTCAAAATCAATTCTGACTGGTAAACTGAACGCCGGACCTTGCCAGCTAAATTTACAGGGCGGACAATTCTGCCCGGCATTTTCTTAGTCGATAAAAAGTGAGCAACCACGACATGACCTCAGTTTCTCTTGATGAATCCTACCGCTTATGCCGCAAAATCGCTCGCCAATCCTTTTCAAAGCATTCCTGGCTGGTCAGTAATTTGCCCCGCGACCGAAAGCGACATGTGCATGCTCTGGCAGCTTTTTTGTCCCGGGCAATCGAGCTGTTGGACGTTCAGGTCTCGGCCAAGGTTCGTCGTGAAGAATGGAGCTTGTGGCGAGACGAGCTTAGAGATGCACTGCGTGGCAAGGACTGTAAACCGGAATTGGTGGCCCTGGTCGATACGGTCGAGCAGTTTGAAATTTCTCGCGAGTACCTGTTTGATATCCAGGCCGGTGTGGAAATGGGTATCCGCTGTCAGAAAATCGATGCCTTCGATCAATGGATGCAGCTAGGCTCCAGGATCGGTGGAAGTTTTTTGTTGGCATCTGTTCCGATTGTCGGTTTCGATGAACCCGGTTACGAGACAGCAGCGATGGCTTGTGGCGAAGCTGTTTTTCTGACTCAGTTGATTGACGAAATGGGATCGGGAATCCAAAAGGTGATGCACTACGCGCCTCGACTTGAGGCAGAGAAGTACGGCGTGGAATTGGACGCGTTGAATCCTCGTGATCCGGGCAAGCCTTTTTGTCGATTCGTTCGCAGGCTGGTTTCGAAGGTCGAACCGCTTTACGCAGATGGCGGCAAGCTGGTCAAGTATCTGTCTTTCGATGGTAAACGCGTTTTTAGATCGGTAGTCGCCATGCACTGGCAACTGCTGATGAAAATGAAAGGTGAGCCGGAAGGCGTTCTGCAGAACAAGCATCAATTGACTCGAAAAGACGTCATCGGTTTGCAAATGAAACACTTGATGGGGTTGGAAGGTGGCGTTCCAGCATTGGAAGATGCCGACGCGGATCACCATCACTAGTCACGGATCTGGCAATAGTTGACCGCAGATTGCATCGCCTCGTCGTATGAGACTTTATCCTGCCAGCAGCGGAAGATAATTCGTTGCCACTTATAAGTCAGGGCTCGCAAGGCCATCTGAGGTGAATTTCTTTTCCAAGCTGCAGCTTGTAATGCTCTGCGGGCGCTCAAGTGCACTTTAGTTCACTAGTGAAATCACCCAATCATCCAATCGGTTAATTCGTGTGTGCTTCGGCAACAAAGCGGCTTTTTCTTGATTGACAAAGCCATGATTGAGCCAGAGAATCTAAGGATAAGTCGCCGCGCACACCGGGATAAGTGGCGATTTCAGGTATTAT